>JANOJB010000150.1:0-20684 GCA_031407985.1 Pseudomonadota bacterium
CTCGTCGTCCATCGCGAAGCCCTTGATGGTGAACTCCTCGACGACGCGCGTGGCCCACTTGCGGAACTGCACCGCGCGCTCGGAGTTGACCTTGTAGCCGACGGCGATGATGGCCGAGAGGTTGTAGTGCTTGGTGTCGTAAGTCTTGCCGTCGGCGGCAGTTATTCGAAACTTTCGAACAACTGAGTCCTCCTCTAGCTCGCTGTCCTCGAACACCTGCTTCAGGTGGTAGTTGATGGTCGGGACCCCTACGTCGTAGAGCTGCGCCATCATTTTTTGGCTGAGCCACACGTTCTCGTCGGCGTACACCGCCTCGACGCCGCCCGTGCCACTGGCCGCCACGAAGGTCAGGTACTCGGCCGCCGAGGAGCGCACGAGGGATGTGGTCGGCGGCTTCTTGCGGGTCATGCGACGCCTGCCGCCTGCGGGATGAAGCCGATGACGCGCGTCCGCCCGTCCTCGGTCTGGTAGAGCAGAACCTCGGCTTCGCGGCTGACGAGGTCGGTCATGGCTTCACGGCCTCACCACATCTACGTCCGCCAGGGCTTTTTTCCGGCGCGAAGCAGTGGTTGCTAGGCCGTGCGAGGGCTGCGCAGCCATCTCGACCTTCAGCCCCCATTTCGGCGGATACCACTGCGGGATCGGCATCGGGCGTGGCGTGTACTTCTGCTTGATGCGGGTTCGCCCCGACTCGCCCTCGACTTCCGGGTGCGCGACGCGCGCGTACTTGCCGACCTCGCAGAACACGTTCTGGCAGTCGATGAGCTGAAGGCTGCGGCCCCAAAGGCTCTGGAACTTCATGCCCAGCCGCTGGAACTCCTCGCCCGCTCGCTCGGCCATGATCTGGATGATCTCGGCCTCCGTAAGGCCCGCTGTGTCCCTGAAGCACTTGCTGATGCCGTCACGCGCGCCAGGTCCGGCGACGACGGACTCCATCTCGGAGAAGTCGGTGATCTCGCTGTAGTTGACGTCGATGGCGAACTGGAACGCGAGGAAGTCGCCGAGCGACGGATAGCCGCGCAGCAGCTCGAATGCCCCTCGGAGCGAGCCCACCTTCGCGAGCCTCTTCGGCGCTCCGTCCGCCATCATGTGCTCGACGAGCCGGAGGTGGTTCCGGTGCTTGCGCGGGCTCCCGAACGCCGGCGAGGGCATGATGTACGCGGCCGAGTAGACGCGCGCGCCCTCCCCGAGGAGCCGGTCCAACACCTTCGCATATGCGTCGAACGAGAACTCTCGCCAGCTCAGCGCCCCGAGTTTCGAACGCAGGGACTCCCAGGTCTCAATCTTGTTAAAAAGCTTGAAGAGGATCGTGCGGAAGAAGACCTCCTCGGCCTTCTGCGAGCCCTCGTAGATCACGTGGCGGATCAGGTACTGGCTCACCCGGTCCGAAGCGCGGTACGTGTTCGTGAATCGATGCACGCTGAGGATCGGGTCCTCGGTCCACGGCGGCGCACTGCCCAACACGCGGCGCATGAACATCTCCTGCCGCTCCGAGGCGAAGCGCCAGTAGCTATCGAACACGGGCGTCGTCCTGAGCAAGCGCCCGCCCGGAAGCCGGACCTCGTATGCGGCTCGCATGCTCAATCGGTCCACGCGTCTCCCGTGCGGTTCTTCCCGAATGACGCTCGAGAGTTGTCGGGCTGCTTCGTGCTCTTGCGCAGGTATGCCTGATGAATCCAGTCTTGGACCGTGGTGGCGTTCTCGGACCAGTTGTAGATGGCCGCGAACCCGCACTGGATGTTGTCGTAGAGCCGCGGCGGAATCGTGCGCGGGTTGTACTTGGTCGGGTCGGTTCCCGTTCCACACGCCGGGTCGTAGATGGTCTCGCCCTCCTTCGGGTCAAGGATGTCGACGATCAAGCGCACGACGCTGCGTGGGGTATAGAACTCGCCGGCCTTCTTGTTCGTGGCGTCGGCGAATTGCTTGATGAGGTACTCGTAGGCGTCGCCCATCACGTCGGAGGCGACGCGCGCGTTGCCGAGCGACAGCGCCGAGAAGTGCTCGATGAGGTCCTTCAGCAGCTCGTCGGGCAGGCGGTCCTTGTTCGTCCACTGCGCGTCGCCGAACACACCGTAGAGGTGCTTCTGGTTCGCGGCCTCGACGCCGCGCATGGCATTGGCGAGCGCCGTGCCGACGTTCTTCGGTGCCCGGCGCACGTTCGACCAGTGGCAGCCCGCTGGCACCTGGAAGCGGTGCTCGTCGGCGAAGTCCTCGCCGTACTCGGCCAGCATCGCGGCGTGCTCCTCGTCCCACACGTCGCAGATGCGTTTGAAGAAGAGCAGCGGGAGGATGTACGACTTCCAGTCGGTTCGATCGACCGGACTGCCCCGCAGGATGTTCGCGGCCTCCCAGAGGTGAGACTCCAGCTCGGACAACGTGACGGGCAGCGCAAGCGCGGGCTGGCTGCTCATCGGCGCCTCCCGTCGTCACGTCGGGCGGCGGTCTGCTCCTGGATCCACACGTCGATGTCCGCGCGCCGGAACCGCCACTGCCCGCGAACCTTGAACGCAGGGACCTCCCCACGCTGGGCCATCGTGTAGACGGTCTTGTCCGCGACCTTCAGCAAGGCCGCTACCTCTTGGACCGTGAGTATCTCGTCGCTCATCGGTGCGAACTCCGGGGGGCGGAAGGCAAAGGATTCCAACCGTTGCCAGGGTACGACCACGGATGGGTAACCCGCAAGCGCCCAACGAGGGGGGCGGTCGTTTAGATCGCCCGCCGAGCCCTCCACGCTCCCCGCTGCTCTACCCAGCTCCCCGCGTGCGCCAAGGGTACCGGCAGGATCCTGCCTTCACTTAATCACGTCACTTCACTGCCCAGTGAAGGTGTGCTATTTAGTGAAGCATGGGCGCTCGGACCAAGACCAAGGACGAACGGTTGCTCGCCGAGGTGCCCGCAGCCCTGGCCGGACTCCTCGACGTTCCCATCGGGAAGGTGACGGCCCGAGCCAGTGCCGCGGCCGGCGCCGGTCAGGTGCTCTCCGCGGCGGGCCAAACGTTCGTCGTGGAATGGAGCGGATCTCCCACGGCGGGCCCCGTCGCAGCACGGGCTGAAAAGGCGACCCAACGGGCCAAGGGGCGCTACAGGCGGGCCATCCCGCTCGTGGCGGTGCCCTTCATGAGCGAGGCCGGGCGTCGTGCGTGTGAAGCCGCTCGCGTGCCGTGGTTCGACCTCTCGGGCAACGCTCACATCGTCGCGCCAGGGCTAAGGATCATCGTCGAGGGCCGTCCGAACCGGTTCCGTGGCCCGGGACGACCGGCGAGTCTGTTCGCGCCGAAGAGCGCGCGCGTCGTCCGCTGGCTCCTGATGCACCCCCACCGTGCCTTCACCCAGCGGGAGATCGCACGCTCGACGTCCATGACAGAAGGCTTCGTCAGCCGCATCGCCTCACGGCTACAGGACGACAGCTACGTCGTTCGCGAAGCCAGTGGTGCCCTGCGCGCGAAGGATCCGCAGCTACTCCTCGATGCGTGGCGCGAGGCCTACCAGTTCGACAAGCACACCCTCATCCAGGGGCATGTTGCCGCACGGTCTGGCGATGCCTTGGCGCGCTTCGTGAGCGACACGCTAGTTCACGACAAGGTTGATCACGCCGCTACCGGCCTCGCGGCCGCGTGGCAGCAGACTCATTTCGCCGCTTTCCGCATCGCCACCTTCTTCGTGACGCGCGATCCCTCGACCGAATTGAAGGCCAAGCTCGGCTTTCGTGACGACGCGCGCGGAGCGAACCTCTGGCTGGTTGTGCCGAACGATGTCGGTGTCTTCCACGGGGCAGAGGACAGAGGAGGACTGCGCTGCGTACACCCAGTCCAGGCATACCTCGATCTGAAGGGCCACCCAGAACGTGCCGCCGAGGCCGCCGAACGTCTGCGAACCGAATTCACGAACGGGAAGCGCGATGCCTGACAAACCAAAGCGAGCCTCCGAATACAGGAGCGAGCAGGTCGAACTCGTCCGCGCGACCTGCCTCTACGTCGCGACGAAGCTCGGCGATCTCATGGATGAGCTGGTCGTTGTAGGAGGACTCGTTCCTTCGCTCCTCATCGACCAAGCGACGCTGCCCGAGGACACGGACCCTCACGTCGGAACGATGGATCTCGATGTGGGGCTCACGCTCGCCCTGCTCGACGAGGGTCGCTACAAGACGCTCACCGAGCGCCTGCGCGCGGCCGGCTTCACGATGGACACGAACGAAGACGGGAACATGACGCGGCAGCGGTGGAAGGTCGAAAGCGTCGGAGGCGTCACCGTCGACTTCCTGATTCAGCCTTCGCTCGCAGGCGACAAGGGCGGCCGGCTCCGCAATCTCGAGCCCGACTTCGCCGCCATCATCGCGCCTGGGCTGAAGCTCGCGTTCCAGGACCAGCAACGCGTGACCATCGAAGGCCAGACGCTGTTCGGCGAGAAGGCAACGCGCGCGTTTTGGATCTGCGGCGCGGGCGCGTTCGTCGTGCTCAAGGCGCTCGCGTTCGATGGCCGCGGCGAGAACAAGGACGCCTATGACCTCCACTATGTGATTCGGAACTACGGAGGCGGCCCGGGCGATGTGGTCGCGAAACTTCAGCCGCTCCTCGGCGATCCGGACACGCAGAAGGCGCTCGGGATCTTGCGCCGTGACTTCCTCGATCCCGAAAGCCTGGGACCGCGGCGGGTCGCAGAGTTCATCGTCGGCGGTCGCGACGAGTCCATCCAGGCCGACGTCGCGGGTTTCGCATCCCAGCTTCTCGACAAGTGCGCGAAGGCCGGACAGCCATGACGACGCTCGGCGGTCGGGCAATCCCACCGGGCAAACGCGGGATGCCCGAGCGCCTGCGGGATAGGCGGCGCTACGCCCTGGTTCGGGGCGCGCCGTCCAGTTCGGTGCCGACGCGCAATCGATCGAGGTAGCCCCGGTACACGAAGGAGCGGTCGCGCTTCTTGCCGGTCATCTCGACCAGAACGTCCGCGGCCACCAGCAGCTCGATCGCCCGTCCGGCGGTGGGCTTGGTTGTCTCCACGAACTTCATCACGGAAGCGACAGTCACGACCGGGTGGCGCGGCAGCAGTTCGAAAAGCCTCAGCGCGACGACGGACATCCCTTCATGCGCGAGCACGCGCGCGCGGTCCGCGGCCACCAGTCCGAACAGCTCCCGCGCGGAGGCGACCGCTTCGTCGGCGATCGTCGCGACCCCGTCGAGGAAAAAATCGAGCCAGCCCTCCCAGTCGCCCTCGACCCGCACGGCGTTGAGGCGACGGTAGTAGTCCTCGCGATGCCGCTTGAAGAAGAGGCTCAGGTAAAGCAGCGGCTTGGTCAGCAGCTTCCAGTGTTCGAGCAGCAACGTCACCAGCAGGCGCCCCAGGCGGCCGTTGCCGTCGAGGTACGGATGGATGGTCTCGAACTGCACGTGCAGGAGCCCCGCGCGCACGAGCGGCGGCAGCGAGTCGTCGGCGTGCAGGTACTTCTCGAAGGCGCCGAGCACCTCGCCGAGTGCGTGCGGCGGTGGCGGCACGTACGCGGCGTTGCCGGGGCGGCTTCCACCGATCCAGTTCTGGCTGCGACGCACCTCGCCGGGCAGCTTCTCGGCGCCGCGGACGCCGCGCATGAGCCGCTGGTGCGTCTCCCTCACGAGGCGCATCGAAAGCGGCAGGCCCTTGGGATCGGCGAGCTGGGCGCGCGCGTACGCGAGCGCGTCGAGGTAGTTGCACACCTCCTCGACGTCGGCGTTGGGCGCGGCGCTCGGCGAAGCGCCCTCCTGGGCCTCGAACGTGAGCAGGTCGACGAGGGTCGCCTGTGTGCCCTCGATCTGGGAGGACAGCACGGCCTCTTTGCGGACGAACGCGTAGATGAACCAGTCGAGCGACGGGACCATCTCCCCGGCCAGTTCGAGGCGAACGAGTGCTTGCTCGGCCGCACGGAGACGCTCGGCCAGGGCGGCGACGACGACGGGCGGATCCGCGGGCGGCAGCGCGTGCGGGACGAAGGCCGCGACCTCCTCCCCACCTACAGTGGTCCGCTCGTATCGTCCCGTGGTTCGTCTGGGCATGTCGGCTCTGCTCGGAACGCCCGCTTGACCAAGTGCGCAGGCTGGGAAAGCCGGCGTTACTAGGCCCGCGCGCTAGGAACGAATCCTTTACCAGTGATCGTCGTTAGTCAAGCGTGCGTTACTTACGGGGCCGGGTCGGGAACTTATCAACGCCAAGTCTGTGTTCGCGTTAAACGACACAATATATTACTTTAAGCCTCCAAGAACTTCACATGTCGTCCGCCAGCCACTTCATCCGGGACCTGCAGGGCCGAGGCAGGTACCTCTTCTCCACGGAGGAGGCGGTGGCGGCCGTTGGCCGTACTCTCACGGCGACGCGCGCAGCCCTGCGGCGACTCAAGAAGAAGGGCGAGCTCGCCGATCCGCACCGCGGCTTCCACGTGATTGTGCCGCCCGAATACCGGGCCCTTGGCTGTCTACCCGCTGACCAGTTCGTGCCCGACCTGATGCAGCGCCTCGGGGAGCCCTACTACGTAACGTTGCTCAGCGCGGCCGCCTATCACGGCGCCGCGCACCAGAAGCCACAGGTGTTCCAGGTCATGGTGCCGCATCGCCATCGACCGATCGCATGCGGTAAAGTGCGGATTCAGTTCATCTCCCGCAGCGACATGGCCAAGACGCCCGTCATCGAGCGCAACACGTCGCGCGGCACCATCAAGATCGCGTCCGCCGCCGCGACCGCCCTGGAGCTCGTGGGCTACCCGGAGCACGGTGGAGGTCTCAGCAACGTGGCCACCGTCCTCGCCGAGCTCGCGGAATCCGTGGACGTCGACGCGCTCGTCGCCGAAGCCCATCGCGCTCCGCTTTCGTGGGTGCAGCGGCTGGGCTATTTGCTGTCCCTCGTGGAGGCCGCTGAACTCGCAGCCGCGCTCGATCCCGTTCTTGTCGCGAGGAAGCCCTTCGCGGTGGCGCTCGCTCCGTCGGCACCGCTGGCGGGCAGCCCCAGCGACCCGCGCTGGAAGGTGGCGATCAACGTCCACGTGGAACCCGACCTGTGATCCCCAAGGCGTACATCACCGAATGGCGTAGCCATGCCCCGTGGACCGAGGACGCGTGGGTCGAGCAGGATCTCATCATCAGCCGCACGCTGGTGGGCATCTTCGGAGCCGCCGGCGTCGCGGAGCGCTTGGCTTTTCGCGGTGGGACGGCGCTCTACAAGCTCTACTTGACGCCGGCCGCACGCTACTCGGAGGACATCGATCTCGTTCAGACGCGCTCGGAGCCCATCGGCGAAACACTCGACGCCGTGCGGGCTGCCCTCGACCCGTGGCTCGGCATGCCACGCCGGGAGCTCAAGGAGGGCCGAGTCAATCTCCTCTACCGCTTCGATTCGGAGGATGCTCCCCCGCTTCGGTTGCGCCTGAAGATCGAGATCAACTCGCGAGAACACTTCTCGGAGCTCGGCCTCGTTCGCGTACCGTTCCGCGTCGAGAGCCGCTGGTTCACCGGCGAAGCCGAGATCAACACCTTCACCGTGAACGAGCTGCTGGCAACCAAGCTGCGTGCGCTCTACCAGCGCAAGAAGGGTCGCGACCTGTTCGATCTGTGGCTGGCGATCGAGAAAGGCGTCGTCGACCCGCCGACGCTGCTTGCATGCTTTCAGAGGTACATGACGGAGGGCGGGCACGAGGTGAGTCGAGCCCAGTTCGAGGCCAACCTCCACGAGAAACGCAGCGCTCCGGTGTTCAGGGCGGACCTCGAGCGGTTCCTGCGTCCGGATCTCACCTGGGACTGCGATGTCGCCATGGACGTGGTGCTGGAGCGAATCGTCGCCCACCTGCCCGGGGCGGCTTGGAAGGGCGCGACTCAATGACGAGGCGCTCTGGGCATGCAACCGGGATGGCTGGGGTGTTCCTCGTCATCGAGAAGCTGCCCCGGTACGCGAAGGATCGGTCGCGCTACGTGCCGATCTGGAGTCGTCGCCGCAACAGCTCCCGCACAGCCTGCGTGGGAGCAGATTTCACCGCGATGTCTCTATAGCGCCGGGCCGCATCGTCGTGTCCGCATCGCCGATGCAGATCCGCGAGCACCGCGGCCCATTGATAGGACCCGGCCAGCCAGCTCGGCGGTTCAAGACCTTCAAGCACCGCAAGCCCCGCGGCGGGCCCCTGCCACTCTGCGACGGCTACCGCGCGGTTGAGTTTGTGCAGTGCGGAGGGGGCGATCTGCTCCAGCAGCGAATAGCATTCGGCGACCTTGTCCCAACGCGTCTGCTTGAAAGAGGGGGCGAGGCAGTGTTCGGCCGCGATCCCCGCCTCCGCGTGGTAGCGCGAGTAGACGTCGCCGCGTGCAGAATCCGCGAGCCACGAAAGCCCGACCTGAATCTTCTGCTGGTCCCAAAGCGCTCGGTCCTGCTCCGCCAACAGAACCAGTCCGCCCGATGCATCCTGACGTGCGGTGATCCGCGCCGCGTGCAAATGCATCAGGGCCAATAGCGCGGAGGTCTCCGGAACTTTCCCCACGGGATGTTCCGCCAAGATGGAAGCCAGCCGGATCGCCTCGTCGGAAAGCTCCTGCCGGATGGCCGTCTCGGCGTGGGATGAGAGGTAGCCCTCCGTGAACAGGAGGTAGAGGATCTTGTGCACCGCGGGGAGGCGCGCGGAGTACTGCCCGGCGGTCAGCTCGTCGATGCATGGCGGAACCTCGCGCAAGCGGTTGCGGGCCCGCTCGAGGCGCTTGTAGACATTGGCCTCGCTGCTGAATAGGCGAAAGGCGATCTCCCGAACGTCGAAGCCGCAAAGGGTCTTGAGGGCCAAGACCAGCTGCGACTCCGGCGGAATCGCGTCATCGCAACAGACGAACAGCATCCTGAGCAGGTCGTCTTGCACCTCACCGGTCAGAAGGGGCTGCGGACCGTCCTCCGGAGCTTCCACGTGTTCGGTCCTGTCCTCGTCCAGGATGCGAAGGCGACGGGTTCGCTGGCGCAGCTCTCCCACCAGATCGTTGTGCGCCACTTGAAAAAGCCATGCCGACGGGTTGTCGGGCAAGCCAGCCACGGTCCACGACTCGAGCGCGATCATCAGCGCTGACTGAACGGCGTCCTCAACCGCCTCGAGGTGCTGCACTCCTACCCGGCGCGAGAGCATCGCGACCAGCCGGCCGTACTCGTGCCGGAAGAAGTGCTCAACGAGGCGGGGTGTGGTCAAGGCGTGTGAATCTCGATGACCTCGACGCCTGAGCCCGGGGCCACCAGCCCTGGGCACCCGCGTGCAACCTCGATCGCCTCGTCGAGGCTCTCCGCGGAGACGATCATGTAGCCGCCGACCAGTTCCTTGACCTCCACGAACGGTCCGTCCGCCGCGGGCTGGCTGGTGACGAGCTTGCCCTGGCCGAGCTTCCCCCCCATGTCGACGAGGTTCTTCTTGAACTTCGCCTGCCAGGCGCCGAACTGGGCGTACATCTCCTGCATCTGGGCGGGAGAGGGCTTCTGGCCCTTCTGGCCGTCCGCACTCGGCAGACTTCGTTGCATACACAGGTACTTGGGCATGGTTCTCTCCTTCTGGGGTTTGGTGGGTCAACGCGACCGACACACTATGACGCCCCGGTGCCCGCGTCTTGGACACTACCTCTCGCCTTTTCTGGAAAGCCCCCGCGCCCGACCGCCCGGAGGCCCGCGTGCCTACCGCGGAGGTCCGGTCTTCCACGGATCTGGCCCTGGTTCACCGCCCGACACGGCGACGCGAAGACGATCGACGAAGTGCGGCCAGCCGACCGCGTGCTTCGCCGCTTCGGCCGGCACGAGGCCGTCGTGCTCGATCTCGACGTGGGTCTGGGCACCGCGCGCCTCGAATGTCACCCGAAGCCTGGTGGCGCCGGGGGGCATCGCGTCGTTGCCGGCCTCGCCCCAGGCGATCTCGATGAGGTGCGGCCGGTCGACACGGACGAAGTGCCCACGGATGAGGACACCGTTGATGTCGACCGAGAACACCCCACCCTCGACGGCCTCCAGACGAGCGAAATCACCCATCCAGAGCACGAGCAGCTCGGGCTGCACGAAGTGATCGAACACCCGCTCCGGTGTGGCCGCGATATCTATGCTGGTCCGGAAGGTCTCGCTCATCGCTTCTTCTCGATCTCTTCCTTGAGCGCCTCGAGCCGAGGCGTCCAAAAGCTCTCCACGAAGGCTGCTATCGGCGCAAAGCCATCGGGCCTGATGGCGTAAAGGTGCCTGGTTCCCTCTTTGCGCGCCTCGACGAGCCCCGCCTTGTCGAGTACCGCGAGATGCTGCGAAGCAGCCTGCTGCGTCACGTCGATCTCTGTCGCGATCTCACCCACTGCGCGCGGCCCTGCTCGCAGCACGCGGAGGATCTCCACTCGCCGCGGTTCGCCGAGGGCCTTGAGCGCGATGGCTGTCTGTCGGTCGGCGCGCTTCACAAGTAGTCACTTGTGTACCACGAGGCCGCGTGATAGACCACAAGTGCCCGCTTGTGGAAAGTGCCATGACGACGATCCATCACGAAGTGCAAGCCAACTGCCCACCCGAGAAGGTCTGGGCGCTCTTGTCCGACCTCGAAGCGGTCCAGGGCTACAATCCAACGGTTCGAACTGCCACGGTCCAAGGAGCGCGTCGAACCGGCGTGGGCGCCGAGCGTGCCTGCGAGCTTGTTCCCAAGGGTCGGGTCGTCGAGCGCGTGACACACTGGGAGGACGGACGCGCAGTCGGGCTCGAGGTGGCCCAAAGCGACTGGCCGATCCACTTCATGCGGTGGATTACGAGGGTCGAGCCGGCAGGATCGAGCACGCGGATCACTCAGTCGCTCGAGTACAAGGTCAAGTTCGGACCGGTCGGGTGGCTCCTCGACAACCTCGTCATGAAGCGCAAGCTCACCTCGACGCTCGACGAGGTATTCGCGTCGCTCGTGAAATACGCGGAGGGGCGGAAGTGATTCGCGACTTCTCCAAAGTCCTCGCTGCGCTCGGGAGCGAGCCCGGCGTATCGCGCGGAAAGATGTTCGGCTCCGAGGGACTTAAGGTCGGCAAGTCGGTGTTCGCGATGGAGGTAAAAGGCAAGCTCGTCGTCAAGGTGAGCGCCGAGCGCGCGACAGAGCTACGCGACGCGGGGCTCGCCGAGGCGTTCGATCTGGGGCACGGGCGCCCGATGAAGCAGTGGGTCGCGATCAATCCAAGCTCGAAGGTCGACTGGCTGAAGGTCTCGCTCGAGGCGCTCGCTTTTGTCCGCGGGTGAGTCCGGGCAGACCGCTCATCGCGTCGCTTCCCGCGACGTATCGAGAGCGTCAGCGTCGCCAGACGGCTGCCGGAGGCGGCCGCCGGTCTCGACGTACTGCTTGAGGCCCGCGAAGAAGGTCTTGATCCCGGCGTCCCATTTCTTGCGGACCATCATCGCGTCCATCAGCTTGCCCAAGACGCCGAACTTCAGCACGTACTCCATGTGCTGGGTGACCAGCGTCCCCCCGTCCGCTGCCGTGAACGTGTAGCTGTGCCGGAGCCGGCGTATAGGCAACGTGCAGTCGAAGAGCTCTAAAGCGAGCGCCTGACCTGGCTTCCACTCGGCGACCTTCTCCTTGAACCAGCCCCCTGGCGTGAGGTCACACTGGCGCTCAGCACCGATGCCCTCCCGCGCGGTAGAAATGATGACCGCCTTCTTCACGCCGGGGTCGATGTGGTGAAGCTCGTCGAGAGCCGCGAGTGCAGCCCAGACCTTCTCCGGTGGTGCGCTGATGCGGATCGAGTTTTTGAGCACGGTCATGTGGATCTTTCCTTTCGCTGTCTTCGTCCTTGGATGGGAGCGACCCGTGCGGTCCGAAGGCCCGCGCGAATCTCCAGCTCCAAGGCGTCACGGTCGGCGCGGATCCGCCGGACGAAGGCCCGCGGCGCAGCCGTCGATGGATCGTGCTTGGCGCTCCACGCGATGACTTCCAGCATGATCGGCAGGAGGTCGATGCCCCTCGCGGTCAGGCGGTAGCCGCCGGAAGTGCCCTCATCGTCGCGCTCGATGATGGCGTCGCGTTCCAGTCGGACCAGGCGATCGGCCAGGATGTTGGTTGCGATCCCCTCCTCGGCACGCAGGAACTCCGTGTAGGTCGTCCTGCCCTTGAACATCAGATCGCGGACGATGAGCAACGTCCACGAGTCGCCGAAAGCCTCAAGCGCGAAGTGGATCGGGCAATCTGATCGGCGCCGGGACTTGCTCATGGCGATTCCTCGCCCGTGGTGTGCCAGGCACCGCTGCCGACCGTGAACTTGCAAAACACAAGCGATCGATGCCACGGTAACTTGCGAAAAGCAAGTGTAAGCCGCCGCCGGCCAGCTATTCGCGATCCCCGATCGCCGAAGCGACAAACGCCTCGACGAAGCGGGAGGCCGGATGCGTCGCAAGCTCCATCCAGGTCCCGGTCTGCGTGATCTTCCCCGCTTCCATCACGGCGATGCGGTGGCCCAGTTGGCGGGCGTCGGCAGCGTCGTGGGTGACCAGGACGGTCGGCAAGGCCAGCTTCGTCAAGTAGGCTGCGAGGAATCCTCGAACCTCGTGGCGCGAGTGGACGTCGAGCGCCGCGAGCGGTTCGTCGAGAAGCAGGGCTCGTGGATTGACCGACAGAGCGCGTGCCAAAGCCACGCGCTGCTTCTCGCCGCCCGAGAGGGTCTGCGTTCGCCGCTCGCCGTGTGCTGCGAGCCCGAGGTCATGAAGGAGCGCCTCGACCCGCTGTGCTCTCGCTGCGCGGTCCAACTGTGTTGGCGGGCTTGCGAGCGCGAAGTCGATGTTCTGCCGAACGCTCAGGTGAGGAAACAGCGCGTACTCCTGTGGGACGTAACCGAGACGTCTGTGCTCGAGGGGCACGTCGATCGCGGATGTGGTCTCTTGCAGCACCGTGTCGCCGATCGCCACTCGCCCGCGATCGAGCGGCAACACCCCCAGTAGAAGCCAAAGTAGGCTGCTCTTCCCCGCACCGTTTGGCCCAACGATGACCAGCGTTCCTGGAGACGTGTCGAGCTCCACATCGATGACCATGCCTCCGATGCGAGCGGTGAGACGAGCACAAAGGATCTCTGTGCTCATGACTCGTGCTCCGGGCTCTCGCTCGAGCGTCGCAAAACCGCGCGCACGAACATCAGCAGCGCGAAAGCCACGACCACCAGGACAATCGAGAGCGCCTGCGCGGCACGCATGTCCGACTCGAGCGCGGTGTAGATCGCCAGCGGAAGGGTTTGGGTCTGTCCCTGAAGGTTACCGGCGAACATGAGCGTTGCGCCAAACTCGCCAAGCGCGCGCGCCCAACTCATGACGGCTCCAGCAACGATTCCCGGCGCCGCGAGCGGGATGGCAACGCGAAAGAAGACCCGAAACGGCGACGCGCCGAAGGTCCGGGCCACGATCACCAGCTTCGTGTCTACGCGCCGAAACGCGCTCGTCGCCGCCTGCACGAAAAAGGGCGCAGAGACGAAAACCTCTGCCATCACCACAGCGGTCGTGGTGAACGTGACGGACCAGCCCTCGGGATACAACCACCCGGCCAGGAGTCCGCGACGCCCGAAGGCGAGGAGCATCGCGACACCAGCGACGGCCGGTGGGATGACGATCGGAAGCTGCACGGCCGTCTCCACGGCACGCGCCGTCCGGCCTCCTGCTCTCGCGAGCGCCCACGCGAGGGGCGTGCCGAGCAACACCACAACGACAAGGCTGACCGAGGTCGTGAGCAGACTCAGGTGAAGAGCGGGCCAGACCAGGGGATGCCGTAACCCTTCCTGGAAGTCCGTGACCGTGGTGCCGAGGAACAGAGCCAAGAGCGGCGTCGCAAGGAACGCCACAAGGACCCCACCGACAATCGCCAGAATGCCTTGCTGGGCCTGTAATCCGCGACCGCTCACGGCGAGGACCCGCTCCCCGAAGGAGCGAGAAACCCGGCGCTGCGCAGAGCTTGTTGACCTTCTGAAGACAGAACCAAACCAACCCAGGCGCGGGCCAGCCCGGGATGCGGCGCGCCGGTCACGACGGCGATCGGGTAGCCGGCGATCACGTTGATGTCCGACGGGATAGTCACGATGCTCACGCGGCCCTGCGCCGACCGCGCATCGGTACGGTAGACGACGCCAGCCTGCGCCTCGCCGAGGCTCACCTTCGTCAACACCTGGCGCACGTTCAACTCGCGAGATACGACTTTGGCCTCCACGCGCGCCCGGAAGTCGGCGCCCAGGGTCGTCGACGCGCGATCGAGCATTTGGAGCGTGTAGCGACCGATAGGGACATCGGGCGCGCCGATGACGATGCGGGTCGCAGCGGGGAGGTCCGCGAGCCCTCGAATGGCGACAGCCGCCTCCGTCGCGACGACGATGACCGGCTCGTTGCGGGCAAACACGACTGGGGCGGTGGCCCGTGACGCACGGACCAGTTCGTCCATGTGGCGTTGGTCCGCTGAAGCGAAAACGTCGGCCGCAGCGCCGTGCTCGATCTGCATGCGAAGCTCCTGAGTGCCGGAAAAGTTGAAAGTCAGGTCGACCGCAGGATGTGCTCGCTTGAAGTCCTCCCCCATGGCGCTGAACACGTCGCGCAGCGATGCCGCGGCGAAGACGACCAGCCTGTCCTCACGCGCGCGCGGCGTCGGCTCCGAGGGTTTGCAGCCCCCAAGACCCGGAATGAGCAACGCCACAAGCGCGCGCGCGCGACGATCCACCGGAAGGCGGGGGAGGTCGTTCTCGCGGGGTGGGTCATGCGGCCCGCACCTCCGCAACCCGTTCCCCCGAGCATCGAACGTCGTAGCCGAGGACGGAAAGCTCCCGGCGAAAGGCACCTGAGACCAGAACATCGAACAGGCGCGCCATTCGCGGATCGGTCAACGCTTCAACGGGAAAGGCCAGGTCGTAGCGTTCCTCCGCGAGCGTCACGAACGCGAGCCCGAACGCCATTGCGGCATCTCGCGTAGCCACGCCCGTGTCGGCTGCTCCCATAGCAACTGCGCGGGCAACGTCGAGATGACCACCCACCCGCAGGTGTGCGTTGCGCGAGAGATCGACAGGATGACCGGCGGCTCGCAACTCCCGCTCGAGGAGGCGCTGGGCACCAGCGCCAGCCTCGCGAGCCACGAGCCGCAGGCCCCGCCGCCCGAGGTCCGCGGCACCTCTGATTCGCGTTTTCTCATCTTGGCGCAGGACGAGGCCGGCCTCCCATCGCGCCAAGGTGATGAGGACGATCGGTCCTGTGGACGCGACGCGCCGGACATCGGCGACGTTTGCCTCGCCCGTCCGAGCGTCCACGAGGTGCACGCCGGCGATGTGTGTGTGTCCCTTCGCGAGCGCTTCAAGTGCGGCGGTGCTTGATCGCGAAAGCCAGAGGAATCTCCCCGCGCCAGTGCGCGAGTTGAGGCGGTCGGCAAGGAGACCGAGTCCGGCCGCGCAGCCCATGACGACGACGTTTTCGCGGGCTTCCGCGGGCGACCGAACCGGCTCGACGTCGACCTTGCCGCGCTTGCTCCCGGCGACAACACCATCCGCTGAGATCCGGACCCCGTCTTCGACGAGCGGATAGGAAACCCAACGTCCGCCGATGTGGGCTAGGGCAACGCGCCCGTTCATCTTCGTCGTGCTCGGCGCCGTTTCGATAAGCTTCGCTTCCCTCGTGCCACCGAAGAGATCCTCGACCCGACAGTCAAGGGCTCCCGCGATGCGCAAGGCCACATCGACCGCTGGCGTGGCGCGCCCCGCCTCAATGGCGCCGACGCTCTGCCTGGTGAGGTTTGCCCGTGCGGCGAGGGCGACCTGCGACAGACCGTGTGCTTCACGCCGCGATCGGACCCGGTTCGGGTTGCGGTCAGTCACCATGGAACGCAATCTTTACATTAGGACGCGTTTCCATTCCACATTCAGACGCAGGCGGGTGACGGGCGCTGGCCGTCCATCGCCTCGATCACCCCTTCGATCGCGATCCACTCGAAAGGTCGACGTTCGCCCTCATCGTCAGGCCAACGGGGCAACCTGGGGACCCTCTCTGTTGGCCAAAGGAATCGGGCATTTTCTTCCTGGCGCACCTCGAGGTGGTCACGAGCCTATTCACTGCCTCTTCCACGACGCCTTCCATGCGGTTCCCGATGCGCTTCAGCCCCCACGCATCGCGCAGGCAAGCGAGGGCATGGTCGAAATGGATGATGCGGCGCACGCCGCGTTTCTGATCAGGTCCTGATAGATGACCAGCTTGTGGAAACTGAAGTACCCAAGCCAACAGCCGTGTTCGAAGCGGAGGCCGGGACGGTCAAGCACAGCAGCATAGGGTGCAGCGATCCGGATCGGTCCCGCGTTGGTGCCGGGGGCGCCAGGGTTGGTGCATTCGCGCCACCAACCGCTCGCTGCACCTCCTGCGGATCGATTCCCACCTCCCGGGCAATCTCGCGCAGTTCCTCCTCGTTGAGGTCGGAGGGATCGCGCGATTCACCCATCGGTCACCATCACCGGTCCCTGTCGCCCAGCAACCGCATCTACCGCTCGATCCAGTTTTCGGTCTTGAGCCCCGGTATCGATCCGTCCAGCAAAGCCCCGTCGTCCGTGACGAGCACGGCATCCTCGACGATGGCCGTTGCGGCAATTTGCAGATCAGCGTCGCCCTTGGCGAGCCCTCGCCTACGCAGTTGTGCCTTCACGTCGCCGAAGTTCGAGCCGCATCAACCCCAAAGGGGACCACCTCCAACCGCGCCAACATCGCCTCCAATCGCGCACGGTTTTGTTCGGGCCTGGCGGATGCGGCAACGCCGAAGCTGAGTTCCGCCACGACCACCATGCTGGTCATCACGCGGCTCTGAGCCTCAGCGGCGTTCAGGCGCTTCCGCACGCCACCTGTATCGTTCAGCGCGCACGCGAGTCACCAGTCGCGAGGTGTCGCTGCTTCCCCGGCATTGGGACTGGCTGGAGCAGCAGCCAAGCGGAATCTCGGGAGGTCTTCGACGGCTTGTCGAACAGGCGATCAAGGCGCACCCCGGACAGGACCAAACGCGGCGCACGCGCGCGGCGCTCAGCGCGTTTCTGTCAAGCATGGCTGGTGACCGGCCGAACTACGAGGAAGCCACGCGGGCGCTGTTCGCGGGCGATACCCCGCGGTTCGAAACGCTGGTTCAGCGGTGGCCCAAGGATGTTCGGGAATACGCCGTGCACCAGGCGCGGCAAGCGTCCCGCACCGACGAGAAGACATCCCCGGCGTGAAGACGTCAAGCACCCGAATCAGATGCCCCACCACGCGCATGAACCTCCGTCGAGATCTCTGCTTCGTCGGCGGTCGCGGCCGGGCCGGCAAGCACCACCGGCGTCAACAGCAGCCGGCCCAACAACAGGCCCAGCACGGCCGCGGCACCGCTGGCGATCAGCACGCCCAACTTCGCCGCGGCCAACAGCCGCACGTCCGTGAACGCCAGTTGCGCAATGAACAACGCCATCGTGAACCCCACACCCGCGACCACGCCCAGAACGCTCAGGTGTCGCCAGGTGATTCCATCGGGTAGAACCCCGATCCGCAGACGCAAAGTCAGCCATGCAGCCGACAGAACACCGAGGGGTTTGCCGACGATGAGACCGATGGCAACCGCGGTGACGACAGACCAGGACGAGACATCCAGCGACCCACCGGAGATCGCGACTCCCGCGTTGGCCAGCGCGAACAACGGCATGATGCCGAACGCGACCCACGGGTGAAGCGTCGCGATCAGGGTTTCGGACGGGAACAAGTCTTCCCGCCGCGCATCGTTCTGTCGCGTGGGTGCCTCCGCCAGCCGGACAGGAGTCATCAATCCGACGACGACTCCGGCAATCGTCGGGTGAATACCAGCGGCGTAGATGCCAGCCCACGCGCACAACGATGGTGCCACGTAAGCCCATTTCGTGCGCACGCCGAAACGCTGCATCGCGAACACACCCGCGAACCCAACACCGGCGACCAGCAGACCGCCAAGGGCCAATTCCGATGAATAGAAGATCGCGATGACGACGATCGCGCCCAGGTCGTCGATGACCGCCAGGGCAAGGAGAAGCACCCGCAACGCGGGCGGAACGCGCTTGCCCAGCAGCGCAAGAATACCGACCGCGAAGGCTATGTCGGTCGCCATCGGGACCCCCCACCCCGCCTTCGTTTCCTCGGCACCTGCAAGAACCAGGTAGAGGATCGCCGGAGCGATCATTCCCCCCAGCGCGGCAGCGGCGGGAAGTGCCGCGCGGCGCCACGTGGACAGCTCGCCGTGATGAATTTCGCGGCGAATCTCCATCCCCACCACGAAAAAGAAGATGACCATCAGGCCATCGTTAACGAACCACTCCAGCGGCCGCCCGAACTGAAACGATCCCTGGGCGAACCCGATGGGCGCGCGCCAAAGGCCAGCGTAGCTTTCGGCCCAGGGCGAATTCGCCCACACAAACGCGAGTGCCGCCGCGACCAACAACACAATGCCGCTGGCCACTTCGACGCGCAGGAAGCGCTCCAGCGGACGACCCGCGAGCCGCGCGAAACCCCACAAAAACCGCCGCGCATGGGGCCGCGCTGACGGACCGCCGCCGTCCCCTGAATCCGGCGTGTTCGGTCTCGGCACGGCTTCAGTCTACATGCGCGACCCGGGAGTGGGACTGCGCGCTACGCGGGAAGCCGCGCGCAGGCAGCGGCGCGCGCAAGCAGCAGATCGCGCTCCCGCGCGTTTCGCGTCAGCGATGCCGCGCGCTCCCACGCGACCCGCGCTTGATCGAAGCGCCCCAGCTTCTGCAAAAGGTCGCCGCGCACGGCGGGTAACAGGTGGTAGTTGCGCAGCGACGGTTCGGCGATCAGCGCGTCGGCAATCTCCAACCCGGCGGCCGGGCCGAAAGCCATCGCGACGGCGACCGCGCGATTCAGCTCGACGACGGGTGAAGGCGCGCGCCCGGCCAGTGCGCCGTACAACCCGGCGATGCGGGGCCAGTCCGTCTCAACCGCGACCGGCGCGCGCGCATGACAGGCCGCGATCGCTGCCTGCAGCGCGTACGAACCGCCCGCACCGCCCAGCGCCTCGGCACGCGCCAGCGCCGCCAGCCCACGCCGAATCAACAGTTGATCCCACCGACCACGGTTCTGCTCCAACAGCAAGATGGGATCTCCCGAAGGATCGGTGCGCGCCCCCGCACGCGACGCCTGGATCTCCATCAGGGCGACCAACCCGTGAACCTCGGGTTCGTCCGGAGCCAGCCCCGCCAGGATCCGCCCCAGGCGAAGCGCGTCCTCGCACAACGCGGGCCGCATCCAATCACCGCCGGCGGTCGCCGCGTACCCCTCGTTGAAGATCAGGTAGATCACTTCCAACACCGAAGACAACCGGGCGGCCAAACCTTCCCCCCGAGGCACCTCGAAGGGAACGCGCTTTTCGGCCAGCGTCCGCTTGGCGCGCACGATGCGCTGAGCGATGGTCGGTTCGGGCACCAGAAACGCCCTGGCAATCTCGTCGGTGGTCAGCCCGCCCAACATACGCAGAGTCAGTGCGACCCGCGCCTCGGTGGCCAGCACCGGGTGACAGGCCGTGAACACCAGGCGCAGGAGATCGTCCCCCACGTCGTCGTCCAGCGCCGCGTCCGGATCGACCGAGGCGGCTGCGGCATCCGAATCGATTTCGCGCCCAAGCTCTTCGTGTTTGCGCCCGTGCAACTTACGGCGGCGCAGTTCGTCTATGGCGCGGTGTTTCGCGACGGCCATCAACCAGGCGCCCGGATTGTCGGGAACGCCCGCCTCTCCCCAACGTTCGATCGCGACAACCAACGCGTCCTGCGCCAGTTCCTCCGCCAGACCGATGTCGCGCACGATCCGCGCCAAACCCGCGATCAGGCGAGGCGACTCTATCCGGAAGACAGCGTCGATTGCGCGATGCGCGTCGGAAGCCATCGCCGGCCCCCGACCGCCGCTAGTTCACGCCAAGTAGTTCAACGTCGAAGACCAGCTCGGCGTTCGGCGGAATCGCACCACCCGCCCCGCGCTCTCCGTAACCCAGCACCGCTGGGATGCGCAGCTGGCGTTTGCCGCCGACCTTCATGCCGGCCACCCCTTCGTCCCACCCCTTGATGACCATGCCCGCGCCCAGCTTGAAGGCGAACGGCTCGCCCCGGTCCAGCGAGCTGTCGAACTTCTTCCCATCGGTCAGCCAGCCCGTGTAGTGGACCTTCACGGAATCCCCGGTCTTGGCGACCGCGCCCGAACCTTTCTTCACTTCCCAGTATTTCAGGCCCGACGGCGTGGTGGTGCCTTTGCCAGTGGTCTTCGACGGGGCCGCGTTGTCAGCGGCGGATGCGACGGTGACGACGGCAAACAGGACCAACGAGACAGCGGTTGCAAGGCTACGAAACGTGGACATGGGACCCTCCTTTGGGGCCGGGAAGATATCATGGCGGTATCACGGCCCGAAGGCCCAAACGGGGGTCGGCCGGACGAGATGCTTGCGTTTCGGCCGCAAAGCGAGTTGAATCGGGCCTCTTGAGTCGAAAAGTCAGTCCTAGCCGTTCAAACTGAGCCCCCACAATCGGATATGTGTACCTGCGCAGTCGCCGGTGAAACTTCACCGCACGCGCGTTTCGGAAAGCCCCCAGGCGCTTGCGGATAATCTTTCTCTCGTCAATATCAACCGGTCCATCACAGAACAGGAAGTCACATGGGAAAACGGCTCTATGTAGGAAATCTCTCGTATTCGGTTACCGAGGTCGATCTTCGCGACGCTTTCAGCGCCGACG
>JANOJB010000154.1:0-11263 GCA_031407985.1 Pseudomonadota bacterium
GACGAGATCCGGAACCGGCGCGTCGACTACATCCTGTCGATCGAAGAGCCCGGATTCAAAGGCGCGGGTTTTCGTCCGTCGTGGAAACGCGCCAACTGACCGAGAGCCCCATCGTCACCGCAGCGCCGCGCACCGCAACAGCGCGAACGGCGACGGCGCGATCGACATAGTGTCCGTCGCCACCAGCACCACGAAAAACGCCGTCTGGTACCAGAACACGCGTGCGCCCTACGGCGCGCTGCGTGGGACTCAGGCGGTCACGCGGTGCCTCGTGTTTGGGGCTGTCGTGCCAGTTCTGTCGGCGGACCACACCGCGGCCGATGATTGAACCAATTCCGCCCGTTGCACGAAACCTTTGCCGGTATGAACCGAATACGGTACATGATCTGGCAGGGACGCTCGGGGACGGGAGGTAAGGGGTCGTTCCCCGTCCGTTTCTATCGGACGACGGCGGGGGGCGAACCTGTTCGGGAGTGGATCCGTACTCAGGCAAGGGACATCCGTGAAGCGATCGGGAAAGACATCCGTACCGTCCAAGACAACTGGCCGCTCGGCATGCCCATGGTCCGGGCTCTGGGCAAGGGCCTCTTCGAGATTCGAATCGCCTTCAGCGGAAACGCTTATCGCGTGATGTTCATTGTGTCCGTGGAAAACATGATGGTCCTACTTCATTCTTTCCAAAAGAAGACGCGAGCCACACCGAAGGCGGACCTGGACTTGGCCCGCCGCCGCCAAAAGAAGGTGACGTCGTGAAGCACAAGCACATCGGTTCGGATTTCGATTCCTTTCTCCGCGAGAGCGGAATCCTCGAGGCTGTCGACAGCGGCGCCCGGAAGAAGGGGCTCGCCATCGATCTCAGAAAGATCATGAAAGCTCGAAGTGTCAGCGAAGCGGAACTGGCAAGGCGGATGGGAACCAGCCGAACCGCAGTTCGGCGAATTCTGGATCCAACCGAACACGGAACCCGCCTCGATTCTCTTGCGCGCTTGGCGCGCGCGCTCGACTGCACGCTTGATGTAAGGGTTCTCCCGAAGTATCGAGCCACCGCGCGGCCGTCCGCGCCGCGCCCAAGCAACCCGCGAGCAAGCGCAAAACGGGCGGCGTGAACGTTTCGTTCGTCTTCGAAACGCGCGAACTGATCACCGAAGCGCCGCGCATCGCAACAACGCCTCAAGGTAGTAGTAGTCGGCGTAGTTGATCGCGACATCGACCTCGTCGCTGATGGGATAGTTCCCCACGCTGTGCATCAGCAGGAAGTGCGCGTTCGCGCCCAGCGCGGCCCGGTATGCCGTCGACGACAGCGAGCGGACGGCCTTGATCGCGAAGGCCCGGTAGCGGTCTGCGGCGGCCGTTGGGGCGTAGCGGGCCAGTTCAAACAATCCGCTGGCCGCGATTGCCCCGGCCGATGCGTCGCGATGATCAGGAACATTGGCCAACGTGGGCGCGTTGAAATCGAAGTACGGAACGCCGTCCGCCGGCATGACCGGACTTTGCGTATAGAAATCCGCGATCCGCGTCGCCTGATCTAGAAAGCGCGCATCCTGGGTTTCGCGGTAGCACATCGTGAACCCGTACAGGCCCCAGGTCTGCCCGCGCGCCCAGGCCGATTCGTCCGCCAACCCCTGGTTGGTTTGTTTGCGGATGACGGCACCGGTGGTCGGGTTGTAGTCCACCACGTGGTACGAGCTGGCGTCGGTGCGAAAATGATTGGTTCGCGTCGTCAGCGCGTGCGTGATGGCGTTGGCCCTGAGGCTGGCGGCGCCACCCTCGGTGGTGGCGCGGAACAGCAGTTCCAAGTTCATCATGTTGTCGATGATCACCGGGAAGGTCCAACTGCCGAAACTCCAGGATCGCGTGGCACCCACCGTCGCATTGAACCGCGACGACAGCGACTGCGCCGCGGCGATCAGGACGGTTCGGTAGGCCGCGTTCTGCGTCAACCGCAAGCCCGCGCCAAAGGTGTTGTTGATGACGAAACCGACATCGTGTGTGTCGGTCCGCGTGCTCTGACCCTGAAGCGCCGCTGTCCGCGCCTCGGCAGCTGTCCGCCACGCCGCGTCCCGGGTGTGCTCGAAAAGCAGCCAGTAACTTGCCGCGGGAAAGCCGCTGGTCCAGTCGCTGACAGCGACCAGCCGGGGCGTGGTGCCTTGTGCCGAGCGTGGAATCGATGTGGCGGTGGGGTACGCCTGCCTAAACCCCTGGTAGTGCTGGGCGGCTGACGTCAGTTGTTGGGCACAAAACGCCGCGTCGGCCGCGTACGCACCGCCAGCACCTGCCCCCGCCGTCCCCGTGTTTCCACCCTGCCCGGCAGCGCCCATGCCACCGGTACCAGGGCGCCCACCCGCTCCGCCAGTCGCGCCGCCGGTGCCGGGGCGCCCGCCCTCTCCCCCCGCGCCTCCCGTACCCGTCGTACCGCCGGTGCCGGTCGCGCCCCCCGCACCGGCAGCGCCCGTGCCGGTCGAACCGCCAGAGCCCACGCTGACACCGCCGGTGCCGGTCGCGCCACCCGTTCCCCCGCTCCCGGAACCCGTGCCCGCGCCAACGCCGCCACCACCCAAGCTCGCGCCTCCCGTACCCGTGCCAACGCCACCGGCGCCCACGCTCGCGCCGCCGGTGCCCATCGTTCCCCCGGATCCGCCCGAACCTCCACCCGTAGCACAGGCCGCACCCAGAAGAAGGCCGATGCCCCCGCTGGCGACCCATGCGGACAGCCGCGTGTTGAAACCGCGCGTGCTTGGCACCCGGCGAGAATAACCCGAAACGCTACAGGGCGTAGCCGCCGGCTTCCACGGTGTGCTTCGCGATCTTCCGGCGCAGTGAAAACGTATTGACGCGCGTCAGCTCGTAGTAGCTGTTGATGTCGCGGATTTCTCGACCCCACTGCTCGTCCTGAGACATCCACATCAGCATCTCGCGCAGCCCATCGAACACGACCTCGTGGGCCTTGGCCACGAACAACTGCGTCATCGCCAGGGGAATGGCAGCCGCCGGTTCGCCCTTCGACGAAACGATCTGCAGCGTCCGCGAAATGGCCGAATCCATCGCGAAGATCTGGATCAGGGAATCGGCCAACACACCCAGCAGTTCCTGTTTGTCCGAGATTCCGAGCATGTACTTCTGTACGCCCAGCGACGCGGCATAGGACACCGCCCGCTTGGCGAAGTCGCATTTCTGCCGTTCGAGCCCCAGCGGTCCGTCAGGAACCTTGCGATCGATCTTCGTTGGATCGGCCAGCTCGGCCTGGACCTGACCGACCAGCCCCATCAGTGCCAGGCGCCCCTGCATCGCCCTCTTGAGCAGGGTACCGGGAACCAACAGGCGGTTGATCTCGTTGGTCCCCTCGAAGATGCGGTTGATGCGCGCGTCGCGACTGACCCGCTCGATCGCATAGTCCTCGATGTACCCGGCGCCCCCGAAGATCTGCAACGTCTCGTCGGCGGCGGCGTGCAACATCTCGGAGCCGAACACTTTGATGATCGACGCCTCGATCGCATGCTCCTCGATGGCGTCGATCTCCTGTTTCTGGGCATCCGGCGCGGCCGGATCGATCGCGCGGCTGCGGGCGTCCAACAGACCAGCGGTCCGGTAGGCCATAGATTCGCAGACGAAGATGTTCGTCGCGATGTCCCCGATTTTCTTACGAATCAGATCGAACTCGGCGATCGGCTTGCCGAACTGCTTGCGATCGCGCGCGTATCCGACGCCCAGGCCCAACGCATACTTCGCCGCGCCGACGGCGCCGACGCCCAACTTCCAACGTCCGATGTTCAAAATATTGAACGCTATCTTGTGCCCCTGGCCAATCTGGCCAAGGACGCTGTCCACGGGAATCTCGCAGTCTTCCAAGATCAGCGGACAGGTCGAGCTGCCGCGAATGCCCAACTTATGCTCCTCGGGCCCGATGGTCAGACCCTTGGCTTCACGCTCGATAAGAAAGCCGGTGAATTTTTCGCCATCCACCTTGGCGAACACGGTGAACACGTCCGCGAAACCGGCGTTGGTGATGTATTGCTTGGTTCCGTTCAGCTTCCACGTTTTGCCGTCGGCCGAACGGACCGCCGTGGTCTTCGCGGCCAGCGCGTCCGACCCCGATCCGGGCTCGGTCAGCGCGTAGGCGGCGATCCACTCGCCGGTCGCTAGCTTGGGCAGGTATTTTTGGCACTGCGCCGGGGTTCCGAACAGAACGATCGGCATCGTCCCGATCCCGACGTGCGCACCGTAGCTGACCGCGAAGGAACCCAGGCGACTGACGCTCTCCGTGATCAGGCTGGAGCTGGTCTTGTCGCCCCCGAGCCCACCGTACGCCTCGGGAATGTCGTGCCCAAGCAATCCGACCTCGCCGGCCTTCTGCAAGATCGATCGCATCAACCCCGGCTTCTTGCTCTCGATCTCGGCCACCCGTGTCTCGACCTCGCGGGTAACGAAATCCTCGGCGGTCTTGTGCATCATGCGTTGCTCGTCGGTGAGCATCTCGGGGATAAGGACGGTTGCCGATCCCGTCCGTTCCAGCAGGAAGCCCCCTCCCTGGGACAGGGTGATTCCGGTCCCGGAGCCTGACCCGCTGCCGTTCGACGAGGTAGCCATGTTGATAGTTTAGAGGATTTAACGGTCACGTCGACATCTGACCCTGATGCTCGTCGATACCGCCCGCGAACGCCCGTCGAGACACCGCTCAACAGACGTCCGTCAGGTACGAGGCGACCGACCTCGGCCCGCAACGTCGTCGCAGCCAAGCCGTCGGCTCGGTTTTCTCGACACCCGGACCCGTTTTCGAATACGCTGGGAACATATGCATCGGCGGCAACGCCGTCGGTCCGGCCTGTACCAGCTGCATTCCCGGTTCCATCCTAGGTTCCATCCTTGGTTCTACTCCTGGCTCCATTCCTGGCTGCGATCGCTCGCTACTGTTCCCACGTCGTTTTTCTTGTTTGCGTTTCGCCCCCGGTGATTCACTCATGAGCGAACCCACCCGTCCCGTTCATCGCGGTGACCGTCCCCGGTTGGCCCTGGTCCTTTCGGGTGGCGGGGCGCGCGGTGCCTACGAAGCTGGCGTCGTCAGATACATCCGCGAAGAACTGGCGGGGGATCTGGGTGGACAGGTTCAGTTCGATATTTATTGCGGAACCTCGGTCGGCGCGATCCATGCCTGCTTTCTGGCGGCGACCTGCGATCTGGCGCCGGTTCAGGGGCGCATGTTGGTGGATCGCTGGGAGAGTTTCGTTCTCGAGGAAATGGTTTCGTTCGGCGTCAAGGAATTTCTGAAAGCACCGGCCACTCTGCTGGGCAGCGGAACGATTCAAGAGATCGAGGGGCAGCGACGTCTGGGCGGCGTGGTGGAAACCCGCAAACTGGAACGGGTCGTGCGGCGGCTGATCCCCTGGGGGCAGATCACCAAGAACAACCAGCGCGGACTGTTCGATTCACTGTCGGTGACGGCGACGGACATCGGCTCGGGAAAAGCGGTCGTGTTCATTCAAAAGGCCGAGGGAAGGCCCGCCCGGTGGAGCAAGGATCCGTTCGTCCGCGCGCAGTTCGTCGGAATCGCGCCCGAACACGCACTGGCGTCCGCGGCGCTTCCTATTCTGTTTCCGGCGGTCGCGGTCGGGGATCGGTTTTTTTGCGACGGCGGCTTGCGCCAGAACACTCCGCTGTCGCCGGCGCTGCGGTTGGGTGCCGACAAGGTGTTGGTCATCGGCCTTCGCCACAAGCCACCCGTGTTGCCGGAAGGCGAGGAAGAGTCGATGCCCTATCCGGGGGCGGCGTTTCTGGTCGGCAAGATTTTGAACGCGTTTCTTCTCGACCACATCGACTACGACCTTGACCGCCTGCGCCGGTTCAACGCCGTGATCCGGGCGGTGAAAGAAGCCGTCGGCCCCAACGACGAGGGTCGTTTCGACGAGGTGGTTACAAAGATGAGGGGTGCGCCCTACCGCGTGGTGGACGAGCTGATGATCCGGCCGTCCGTCGACCTGGGCGCCCTGGCCGGCGAGATCGGTCGTTCCGGGCGGTTCAAGGGGCAGGGCGGCGGACCAGGAATTCAGCTGTTGCGGCGCCTGGCCACGGCGCGCGGCGCGGACGAGGCTGACCTGTTGTCGTACATCCTATTCGACGGCTTCTACGCAGCCGAGGTGGCGCGCCTGGGATACGAGGACGCGCGCGCCCAGCACGACGAGCTGGCCAAGTTCCTGGGCGATTGCGTGATCCGCACCTAAAGTGGCTTGCGGGTGTAGGCAGGATAAGCGACCGGTTCCCTCGCGCCGCGTAACATCGGCGCGCCCGAATAGCCTCGCCCCACCTCGCCCCACCCCCCAACCTGCGGGCTGCCCGCCATGGCCGGGGTCGTTGGATCAGAAAAAGTCGGTGCACATCCCGGTCACCACGGAGCAGATTGACGACACCGGGTTAATGCAAACAAACCCTGGGCAGGACGGGGAGACACACCCAGCCTGGGTCCACTTTTTCTCGATTTGGTCAAGCATGTTGATTTTGTCGACGAAAGTGGTGCAGGTGCTGCCGCAGCCAGCGAGCTTGGCGGGAACCAACGTGTCACACGATTTCGCCTTGTCTTTGCACACCTGCGCGCTTTGAATTTCGGCGTCGTACTCCCGGATGAATTGATCACATTCGGCTGAGGTCGCTGGCGCACCGCCTGTCCCCGGCGCGCCGCCGCTGCTCACGGCACCCCCCGAACCGGGCGCACCGCCGCTGCTGGGCGCACCGCCCGTTCCGGGCACGCCACCGCTGCTCACCATGGTTCCGCCGGAGGCAGTTCTTCCGCCGGTCGCCGACGCTCCCCCCGTTGCGGGAGTTCCCGTGAGGCCCCCGGTGCCAGAGGCGCCGCCTGAGCGGTTGCCCCCGACGCCCGTGGCGCCGCCCGTTGAGGCTGCCGACCGCCCCGCAGTGCCACCGGCCGCACTCCCGCCCGCACCCGTCGTGCCGGTCGTGCCGCTAGTCGCCACCCTGCCCCCGGAAGCTGCCATCGCACCGGCAGAACCACCCGACCCGACCGAACCAGGGGAGCCTCCCGCGCCTCCTGAACCGTTGGTCGGCTTTCCATCGGTGCCCCCATTGCCGGATGCCCCAGCGTCCACCCCCGAGTCAGCACCAGCGCTTCCCATTGCCCCCGCGTCGGGACCAGTGACCACGTTTAAGACACCAGTTGTTCCTCCCTTCCCCCGGACCAGGCCTCCCTCATTCGTCCCGCCAGCCCCTCCGTAGCCCGAAAGTTCACCGCCGAAGGGGTTGGCTTCCTCGCCGCATCCCCCGATCATCACAAGGGACGACGACAAGAAGGACAGGCGGACCAGCGCACGGATCGTAGCGAGCTTCGGTCTCACGGGGGTTTCCATGTTCGGCTCTCGTGTACAACTCTCGTGCCACCAACAACCGGATGGATTTTGGGCAATAACGTGGACCCCGGACACGAGGACCTCGCCCTGTGGTCGCGATGCATCCCCGTATACGTCGTCCCCATGGGCGGCCAACGTCGCGTTCCACATGCGCATCTGGGAACCGGCGGTTACCGCTCGGTAACGGCCGATTTCAGTCCGATCCTAGCTGGAAACGCGGTCCGCCCTCCGCGGCTCGGAGATATCGCGGGGTCGCGGCGCGCGTAGCCTCGGCTCTTGAAGCGAGCATCGAACGCTAGTCGGCAAGGCAGACCGCCTCGATGTTGTTGCCGTCGGGATCAGTGACGAAGGCGGCATAGTTAGGAGGGGTGATACGCCTCTCATTCTCCTGTTTCATGGGTTTCGAACTGAACCTCCTTTTGAAACGCTGGGGAGCATGATGCAGAAAGTACTGCCCTCACCCAATTTACTCTCCGCCCAGATTTTTCCTCGATGGGCTTCGACGATGCATTTGGAAATGTAGAGGCCCAGGCCCAAACCGCGCCGATCATTTTTGCCGACCTGCCAAAATCGCTCGAAAATGGTTTCGAGCATCTTGCTGGGGATGCCGGGACCGGTGTCATATAGGGAAAGACACAGGGCATCTCCGGCGCGTTCGCAACCAAACCAAATTCTGCCCCCTTCAGGGGTGAACTTGATCGAATTCGTGATGAGGTTGGTTAGCACCTGAAGCATCCGATCATGGTCGAAGTCCGTTAACAGGCCGTCGCTACCTAGCTTCGATTCCAGAGATATCGCCTTCGCCGCCGCCGCCGCCTGGAAGGTATCCACCGCCTCGGTGATCAGGGAAGCCAAATTGCCCGGGGTGGGTGTGACCGCGAGCTTGCCGGCGTCGATGCTTCCGACATCAAGCAGGTCTCCGATGAGTCTGTTCATGCGCGCGACGTAGCGGTGGATGCGGTTCGTCTCCACGACAGTCCGCGCCCCCTCGTCGTTGCCGGGGGCCCGCTTCGCCAGCATGGCCGCGCTGATGGCGATTCCCCCAAGCAAACTGCGCAGATCGTGACTGACGATGCTAAGGAAGTCGTCCCGACTGGCGAGGGCATCATCGGAACGTACCCGCTCGGTCAGCAAGTATTTGTCGGTTTTCTCCCTCTCCAAGGGCAGTAGCCGCGACAGCGCTTGGGCATCCTCGTCCCGTTCGCGTTGGAGGATCTCATCAGCGGAAGCGCGCTCATCTCGGAGGGCCTCATCCTCCAAGGCGCGTTCCTCGGCAACCACGGCGCGCACCCCCCGCTTGGGCGACGTTTCATTCAATTGTTCATCCGCCTTGTCACGCGCGGTCTCCAAAACGGCATCGGCGGTTTCCCGCGCGCGGCGAATTACCGCATCGGCATCCTCTTCGACAGAGGCCTGACCCTCGGTAAGAGCTCGGTCGGTCTTCGCCCGTTCGGTGCGCAAACTCTCATCCGTCTTGCTGCGCTCTGGCCACGGCTTCTTGTCATCAACAGCCATGACCACACGCTAGCACGGTCTCGTCGGTGGCCTCCCGGCCGGAGCCGGTGAACCGTCAGGCGGGGACCCCTGGTTGCCAGGGATTCCGGACCAGTCTGCGAAAGGGAAATTTGCGCCGACCTTTCCTGCTCACCGCGTTTCTGCGAATCTAGCCGACCCCGGCGCCTTGGACCGTCACTTGACCAGGCGGAGTTGGGGACGTTTTCGCCGGCGCGCGGGCATCGATTCAAGCCGAGCCTGGGCTAGCATTTCGAGAGCCGGCTCTTCGACCGTCCCGCCCAATGGGACCGCGTGCAGGGCCCTGGTGGGGGTCGATCGCGGCGCGATGTCCGAAGCTGTTGTGGACACCGCAGATCCAAGTACGCCCGTGTCCGCGGCGCGCACGCCATCGATGGCGTCGCCCTCGCCCCGCGCGGCGATCACCGACACATCCCGCGGAATGTCCTCGTGATACAGAACCCCCCGGCCGTCGTCCGACGCAACCACATAGACCGCGTTCCAGGGAACCACTGTCTTCTTCGGCATTCGTGCGAACGACAGGGTCGCGGTGACCCCGAAGTCGTCGACCTGGAGATCGAGGATCGGGATCGGCAAGTCGTTGCCGTACTGAAGGACCAGGTGTCCTTCACCCTTCAGGTGCGCGGGCACCACCACACCCTCACGACGAGCGTCGAGGTGAAGTGAGGTCCAGCCCTCCCGCAGCAACGCGAGAAAAGCATCATGTTTCGAGGGCCGGTCGGGTAAACCCATGCGTCCTTCCCAGCGAAGGTTCATAGTTGTACTCGATTCACCTGAGGTCGACAAATCGAGGGACACGTTTTGACCGCAAGCAGGGAGGAAATAAAGGGAAAAAAGCCAAAGCCCCGAAAAAGTCGCTGGGCTTTCGACCACCGGGCGGAAAACTGCGATACGCTTCCGCGCGAATGAACCGTTCGCCCTTCGCGCCACCGACCGCGACCGCACTCCGGTTTCCCTCCGGTTGGCGGGCTCGTCTGGCACGTGATCCGATCCCCACCCTATTACGAGAGGGACCCGCCTCCCTGACCGCGCGTGTTCGTCGTGATTTGATTGATGATGACGAAGCTCCCGGTGGCGCCGAGCTGCTGGCGTACCCGGACGTCAAATCGTTTCTGAAGAAGCAGGGGAAGAAGGGCGAGTTTCCCGCCAAGCCGGCCGAAAAGGCCCTGGGCGTGGAAAAATTCGCGACGGTACTGGCCACGATGCGCGCGTTGGAACGCCTGGCGGAGCTGGGGTTGGACGCCCATGTGCCCGCGGTGGCCGCGGCCGCCGAGTTCGTGCTGGAGACACAGGCCAAGGATGGAGGCATAGCCGCCCTGGCGATCGGCGAAAGCAAGGACGATCGGGGCAAGATGGTGGCCCTGCATTTTCAAGGCTGGGCACTGGCGGCGCTGTGCCGCGTGGGGTTGGACGGGGATCCCCGGGTCGCGCAGGGGTTTCAGTTTTTGTTGCAGTGGCGGCAGGCCGACGGTGGTTGGGCCTGGCGGGGCGTCCGTTGCGAATCGTCGGCGCGGCCGTCCAGTCACCTGATTACCGGGATGGCCCTGCGGGCGTTCGCGGCCTCCCCAACGCGCCGAATGTCGCGTGAGGCGCGTCGTGCCGCCGAATTGCTGGCGACCAGATTTCTGCAGCCCGATCGTTATCCCGATCGCAAGGCACCCAATTACTGGGAGCAGCTTGCCGAACCGCGGTTCTACGTCGACATGCTGGACGCCCTGGATACCGTGACAGCGGTGGGACTTGGCAAGGAGAATTCGGGTGTCCGCACCGCCGAGGCTTACGTCCGTGGTCGTCAGGCGCTGGACGGACTTTGGTATCCCGGTCCGCCACCGTCCGCGGATGCCGCCCGAAACACGACGGGGCCAGCGACGGAAGGCAAGGAACGCGAGGGCGCGCGGTGGCTGACGGTGCGTGCGCTGTCCGTGTTGCGCCGGGTGAATTGACGCCGGCCTGGCATCCAGATCCCGCGACACGTCCAGCAAAAAAGCACGACGACCCGCGGTTGCCGGATGCGCTGCACCAACGATTCCTACGTGGCCTTTGGCTCGGCGTCCGCCGCGTGGGCGGCCGACGCGGGGACGCGCGGCGGAGGCTTTTTATCGACCAGGAACATGTGTTTGTCCTCGCACTCCCAGAATTCGACCAGCGCGTTGACGCCGCGGGCAAGCTGCGCGGTCTTCTTGCAGATGGGGCAGGTCGGGTCGGGGGGCGGGGGCTTTTCCATCGCGCGATTGTACGCCCACCCCTTGGGTTAGCGCCGCAATGATCGCAACCAGCGATCTGGCCAAGGAATATGGCGCCCGCGTGTTGTTCGAGAACGTCTCGCTGCAACTGAACGCGGGCGCGCGTTACGGCCTGGTGGGGGCGAACGGTTCGGGGAA
>JANOJB010000160.1:0-4790 GCA_031407985.1 Pseudomonadota bacterium
GCGAAGTCCGAACCGAAGGTGGGGGCGGCCGCGTAGGTGCCAAACGAATATTGAAGCAATCCCAGATCGCCACCGACCGCCGCGCCGACGCGAAAATCGGGGGTGGCGCGCGTAATCACACGGGCGCGTTCGGGCAGGCGCAGATCGGCCTCGTCAATCTGGCGCGAAAGGCCGATCGGGACACGCAACGCACCGGCCGTCAGCGCGAAGCCCTTGTGGGGTACCAGCGCGACGAAGGCCTCGGTGGCGCGCGGCGCCCTTCCGCCGATCGGACCGGCAATGGGATCCAGCGGGCCGCCGGCCGCCGGCGCTCCGAGGACGCTGGATAGTCCCGCGGTTTCGGATTGCGAGGCGGCCTCGATCATTATCCGTGCGCGCCAGATCCCCGAAATGGCGTCCGCGCCCACGCGTGCGCGACGCAGGTAGATTCCCGGGTAGGCGGCGCCGTCCTCGATAGCGGGTGCGCCCGGTCCGTGGTGGGTGACGACCGCGTCGCTTTGAACCAGAAGGCGTGGTGTCCAGGTGACGTTGGCGGGAGCGTCGGGTGCGGGCGCAGGCGCAGGCGTCGGAGGGAACGCGGGTACGGGCGCCGGAGGGAACGCGGGTGCGGGCGTCGCCGCGGTCGTGGTCAGGGGTGCCGGTGCAGGCTCTGTTTCCGGCGCGGGGAGGGACGTCGGCGTTGAGTTCGGCGTGTGCCCCGGCTCGGTCGCGGGCGTCGGTTGCGACTGGGGTACGGGCGTTGCTGGTTGTGCGGAGCCCTCTGCATGGGCATCGTGGGTAGCCCCGGCGGTCGCGAAGCCGACGACCAGAGCACCTGACAGCGCCAAACGCCACGCGCCCGACGCGCGGGTCCTCCCGCGAAATCCCGCCGGCAGCCTCACTCGATCTTGCGCTCCAACGCCTCGATCACGCGCGTCTCGTATTCTTCACCGTAAAGCGCGTTGGCTTCCATGATGCCCGTCGGGCTGGTGACGTTGATCTCGGTCAAATAGCCGCCGATGACGTCCAGTCCGACGAAAAAGTGTCCAGCGTCGCGCAGCTTCGATCCCACCGCGGCGATGATGTCCAGGTCCCGCCCTTCGATCTTGGTCGGCATGGCGCGTGCCCCGACGTGCAGATTGCCGCGCGCGTCGTCGGGAGCCGGAACGCGCAGCACCGCGCACAGGGGTTCACCGTCGACCAGCAAGATCCGTTTGTCTCCGTTGCGCACCTCGGGCAGGTACCGCTGCGCCATGGTCCAGCGGCGTCCCAGGTTCGTGGCCTGTTCGAAGATAGCGCCGGTGTTCGTGTCGCCCTTGCGGACGTGAAAGACACCGAAGCCCCCCGATGCATCCAGGGGCTTCACTACGATCTCGCCGCCCTGTTCCGTCAGGAAGCTGCGCAGTCTGACGGTTTCGCGCGTTACCACCGTTGGCGGGCACAGCTGCGGGTAGTCGAGGATCGCCAGCTTTTCGTTGCATTCGCGTAGACCGCGTGGGTCGTTGATGATCAACGTTCGTCCGCGCGCCCGCTCAAGCAACAGCGTCGCGAAGTAATAGTCCAGATCGATCGGCGGATCCTTGCGCATAAAAACCGCGTGACAGGTTCCAAGCGCAACCGAGGACTGCGGTCCCAAAATATAGTGATCACCCGCCACCCGGCGGACGGTGACCGGCCACGCGCGCGCCATCGGCTCGTCGTGTTCCAGGCCCAGGTGTCGGGGTTCGCAGAACCAGATCTCGTGCCGTCGTTGCTGCGCGGACAGCATCAGCGCGAACGTCGAATCGCCAGCGATTTGCAGGCGGGCCAGGGGATCCATGACGAACAGCAGTTTCATGTCGATTGTCTCGTTGAAGCCGTCAGTCCGTGACGCGGGTTCGATCCCGCGGACGATCACGCGACCTTTAGATGATCAGAAGAAGGTCAGATTAACACGTTGCCCAACCCGGGTCGGTGGGAACCAGGCGTCGTTTTGGGTGTCCTGCTCGGGCGGAGGCCCCTGTCCATGATGAGTTCCAGGATCCTAGGTTCGCTCGGGGTTTTTGTGTTTGCAGCCGTGTTGTCGAGGTCGACCGGCGCCGCGCCCGCCGAGGTCAGTGTGCGCGTCGTGACCTCGTCGCCCGGTGTGATCGCGCGGATCGAGCGCCCCATGCTTCGTTCGTTCCGTCGGCTGTTCGAGACCCCGGCTGGTCCCTTGCACCTGCAGATCGAGGCTCCCCAGGCGCCGACCGCGGAGGCAACGTCGCTATTGCAAGTAAGCATTCGGCACGACCTGGGTCGGCGGGCCTCCGTGGTGATCCGAATTCCGCTTCCACCCGGCGTCACCCTCGCCGAACAGGTGGACGATGTCCGCCAAGTGCAAGGGGTGCTCTACGTCCGTTCGACCCTGGATTCCGACCCCCTACCGCGCGTCATGGCGATTCCGCTTCGTTTCGCGTTGTCCGGAATCGTCACGCTGCCCGAGGCAATCGCCCGCGTCGAGGACGATGAGTTTTCCCCCACGCGTGCGCCCGCCCGTCCGATCGTCGTTGGCATGCGCCTGTGAGGTCCTTGGCGGAGCACGTCCGGCCTTGGCGGCCTTGGCGGCCTTGGCGGCCTTGGCGGCCTCTCAGGTCTCGATCGCCGCGGTTGCGGGCGCCGCTTCCGGCTCGGACCGCTGCTCCTTCATCGGCAGCAGATGTTCCAGACCGTGTTTCCGCAGGCGGTAGTACAGGGTGGAGCGGTTGATGCCCAGGCGGCGCGCGGCGTGGGCGATGTTGCCCTGTGACTGATCGATCGCCGCCACGATCTCCGTGCGCTCTTGCTCGGACAACCGTTCCTGCAACGGCCGCGACCCGTCGCGACCCGCCCCCGCGTCAACGACGGAAAACGCGGTTCCTGACGTCGACGCGGGTGATCCAACCGCGGGTGTTCCCGACACGGATCGCCGCGTGAACTCCAGATCCGCTGCGGTCACATCGGGCCCGCGCGCCAGGATCAACGCGCGTTCAATGACGTTTTCCAGTTCGCGGACGTTGCCGGGCCACGAATAGCCGGTCAGCGCGGCCTTCGCGCCGCCGTCCATGCCCCGAATCGCCTTGCCGAAGGATCGGGCGTATTTCGCGACGAAATGATCGCCCAGCAATGCGATGTCGCCGGCACGATCGCGCAGCGGCGGCAACATGATCGGGAAAACGTTCAGCCGGTAGTAGAGGTCCTCCCGAAACGTCCCGGCGGCGATCTGCCGTTCCAGATCGCGGTGCGTCGCCGAGACGACCCGTACGTCGACCTTGACGGTTTCGGTCCCGCCCACGCGTTCGAACTCGCGCTCTTGCAACACGCGCAGCAGCTTCACCTGCACATCCAGCGGAACATCCCCGATTTCGTCCAGGAACAGCGTGCCGCCGTGGGCCAGCTCGAACCGTCCGGGACGTCGCCCGACGGCGCCCGTGAACGCGCCCTTTTCGTGACCGAACAGCTCGGATTCCAGGACGCCCGTCGCCAGCGCCGCGCAGTTGACCTTGATGAACGGCCGCGACTCCCGGGCGCTGTTGATGTGAATGGCGCGCGCGACCATCTCCTTGCCGGTGCCGGTCTCCCCACGCAGCAGCACGGTCGCCGTCGTTTGCGCCACCTGCTCCACGCGCGCCAGCACGTCGCGCAGGGCGGGTGAATCGCCCACGATGGCGCCGAAATCGAACGCGCCGTGGGCCTCGCTGGCCAGCATGCCCGCGTACTCCGACAGCTGCTCGGACAGACGCTGGTTCTCGCGGCCCAGCTGAAAACGCTCGACCGCCTGGGTCAGGATCCCGCGCATCTCCTTCGAATCCCAGGGCTTGGTCACGTACCGGTAGATCCGTCCCAGGGTGATGGATTCAATCAACACATCGACGTCGGTGAACGCGGTGACGATGATGCCGATGGCGTCGGGGCGCGCGTCGCGGACCGCGCGCAGAAGTTCAAGGCCCGTCATGCGTGGCATGCGCTGGTCGGTCACCACGGCGGCCACGTCGTTGGCGCGTGCCAGCTCCAGCGCCTGCTCGCCGCTTTGCGCGTAAAGCAGGCGGAAGTTCTTCCCGAAGTTGAACCGGAACGCGTCAAGGTTGTCCTGCTCGTCGTCGACGACCAACACGGGAAATTTCGCGAGATCAAGCGTGGACGGTGCCATCACCCCAGACGGTATCACAGGGGGGGCGGCCAGGAACGGCAGGTTTTTGGGCTGTGATCAAAACACCTGATACGATCGCCCGTCCTTGTCGATGACGAAGAGAAAGACTCCGGTTTTGGTCACAACCGTCGCCGAACAACCCGCCGTGCGCGACGTTGCCGGGTTGGTGCCGGCGCCGTTGCCCGCGCGCAAACCGATGGCGCGCGCGACGCGCATCACTCTGTTCGAGCGGGAAGTCCGGGAGCGATTGTCGCGCGCCGCCCTGGACATCGTGTTCGCCCGCGCCGAACTGTTGTCGGAGGGGCAACGCAGCACGCGCGGCCAGGACGGCAAGGCCAGCTATTTTGGTTCCACGATGATCACCATCGATCTGCCGTCGCTGGCGGATGTTTTGCGCGATGCATGCGACGCCGGGACCGCCCATCGCCTGGTGGCGCTGATGGAAGGCGACACCACGTTGCCGCGCCGGATTCGCGACATAGCCGAACGCGAGGCGGCCCGCATCGCCGCGGCGAAGCTGAAGGACCTGCGCACCCACGTCGCCGTCCGCGCGCAGGGGGCCAAGGTGTTTATCGACATCGACGTGGAGGGTGGGCTTTAGCCCGCGGCGATCGGCATGTCGGAGACGACGTACAGCTTTGCCGCCGTGTCCAAGATTCTGGAC
>JANOJB010000164.1:0-3900 GCA_031407985.1 Pseudomonadota bacterium
GCTGAAGTTTCGGGAACTTCGTCGCATCGGGTTTGACCGGCGTCGTGCAGGTGGTGGTCATCGTCGGAGGCATGATCTGTTTTTCAAGATCGCGCAGCGACGTCAGATGCTGATCCAGCTTGTCCTTCTCGGGCGCCGCCAACCGGGGCATCAGACGGTTGATGTCACCCCTCACGAAATCGATGATGCTTTGACCCAGCGTACGCTGGCGCAGCGCCGCCGCCTGCGCCGCCATGTCGTTCGGCACCACGAAATTCGCGAACAGCAGGTTGAACGCCTGCACGGGATCGATGATCTTGGGAAGCGCCGCGCCCCCGGGGCCGAATGACAGCGTGGACCCCGATTTCGTATCGGTGGTTCCCACGCCCAGCGCGATGCTGGTCACGGGTGTGGCGGCGCCCAGTTTCTTTTCGACCGCTAAAAACTGATCCAGCGACGAATTCAGCGGCTTCTGCCCCGACGCATCGATTCGACTCCCGGTCAGGATCGTACCGGCGCTGTCGTGGCCGTTGGCGCTGGACATCAAATCGATGCCCTCGATAAGCAGAAGCTTGCTCTTCAAGGCCGCCGTGTCGAAGGCCTTCAGCGAAGAGTTGGTGAAACCCAAATTGAACGTCGTTTCGGTGTCACCGGCCTGCATCCCCCAAAGCTCGGCCGCGACACCGTGCGGGTGATACATGGTTACGAATTTTAGAGGCAGGACTTCACCCGCGGCCTTCGCGTGGTTGTCCTCCAGCAGTTTCAAGAACGGCAACGATGCGAATCCGACGCCTACGCCGCGCAGGAACGATCGGCGGGCCTTGCTGCGCTTCACTGCGTCCTCCGCTGAATGAACGTGGGATTCTTGACGTAGGCGACTAGGCTCTCAAGCACGCTGCCCTGCTGTGCCGCGGGCAGCTGTTTCCAGAACTGCACGAACGCGTCCTCGCTTCCCTTGACCGAATCGTCGCTGCGCCCCGTCGAGTAGCGAAAAACCTGCCTGGCCAGACAGGTCCGCACCTGTGCGCTACCCGCCATGGCGACCGCCAAGGCGTTGCTGTTGGCATAATTTCCGTCGAAATCCGTTCCCGCGATGACCACGGCGGTATCGACGGGAAGTCCATGTTCGGTCGGCTTTCCGTTCGCGAGAGGTCGCGCAGCCCCCATGCCGTCGAACGTCTCGAAGGCGAAACCGAACCCGTCAATGGATGCGTGGCATGCCGCGCACAAGGGGTCGGTCGCATGATCGCTGAAGCGCTGTCGCATGGTCTTGGTCGCGTCGAACGGCGGTGGTGTGACATCGATGTTCAGCTCGGTCGGCGATCTCAGCGGCATGCACGCCACCTGCCGCATGATCGCCACGCCCCTCAAGACCGGGCCGCTTTCCGAAGCGTGCGCGAATATCGACAGGAACGCCGCCTGATTCAAAATTCCGCGCCTGCCAACCGTGGCCAGCGACGTTCGGGCCGTGCCGGCGGAGGTCACTCCGTAAACACCCGCCAGCGTCGCATCGGCGATCGTCCAGTTCGCGCTCAGCAACTCCTCGATGGTTCCCGTGGACTTGGTCAGAACCTCGCGCACGAAGTTCGTGCTCTCGGCGGTGATGGCATTTTTCGCCCCCGCGAACATCGGATACGCGATGGTGTCCTTGTCCGTCACGCTGATCTGATCGACGCTGAACATTTCGCGCACGAACCCGACCATGGCGTCCTGGCCGCTGGTCAGACCCAACAACCGCCTGGCCTGCGCCTCGCGACCTGCCGCATCGGCCAACCCGCCCGTCCTGGCCATTGTCACCAGCACGTCGTCGGGGGGACTGGACGTCAGCAGGTACGACAAGACACTGGATGATTCGTCGGGGGTCAGCGTGATGTTGGCGCCCGCCGCCGCCGTGCCGTCGCCAATTTCCGTCATGTACAGGAACCCCGCCGACTGCAGCGCGGCGCGCACAATCAAGTCGATACCGTCGTTGTACGTCCCTCCGGTCGCTCCCACGCGATAGACGACCAGGAACGCGGTGATCTCGGGGTCAGTCAACGGGCGCCGGAAGGCCTTGGCTCCGAACGTCTGAATGAACGTCCTGGCGCAGGCCTCCCCACCCGTGGTTGCGTTCGCGCACGGCGCTTGGCTGGCCAACTTGCCGTTGCCGCGCGCTTCGGCCACCAGCGCTATCGCACCGTCGGACAGTTGCTTGGCCAAGATCGGATCCACCCGCTGCGCCTCGTTCAGCGTGTAGCCCCCGCGGGCGAAAATGCCCTGCCGTGAATCCGGAGGAAACGTCGCCGTCGCCATCGCCATCGATGTCCCCAACAACGCACGCACGGACGCGTCGTACTCGACGTTTGTCACGCGGCGAATACGCGCGGGAAGCAACGGGCTGACCAAACCGACATTCCCACCGTTGCCGCCGGTCCCGATGAAGTCACCACCAGTGCCGGTGACGCTACCAGTTCCGACAACGCCGCCGGATCCGTTCACGCCGCCCCCGCCCGTGTTACCCCCCAGTCCACCACCTGTGCCTCTGCCAGTCCCACCAGCGCCGCCGCCATCAGGGCCTACGCCCGAGACCCCCGCATCACCCACGCAACCCATAGCTCCCGCACCAGTTGCGACAACTGCCAGAAGAACCGTCAACCCGCGGCGGTGAAACATCGTGGCTTGCACAAGGTATTAGAGTGCGCATGGGGGTGCAACGAATCATCACACCGACGGAAAACTAAAAAATGTGAAGGTAGGTTACAAACCCATAAGGTGTAGCCCCGAGTCGCACATCGCGCACATCGCTCCGACGTGAATGGATCGTTTGGCCTCGCGAGACCTCGATCACCTAGCGTGCGGGGACTGGGTTTTTCTGGGTTCTTCTGGGTCCTTGCCCGTTCACATGTCCGTGAGCGTTGAATGTCTGTTGTCGTTGACAGGTTCCGCAACTGGCGTCTCAATGGAGCGGTGATGGGGGTTACACGCTCTGCTACGTCGAAGGAACGCCGCCTCGGCCTCCTTTCAGGGCTCTGCGTGCTGTTGACGTCAGCAGGGATTCCTGGAGGCTGTTCGGTTGATTCTTCGGGGCTGACTCCGACGGCCACGGTCGGAGTCGCTGGTACGCCAGGTACCGGAGGTCGCCTGGGAGGATCGGGCAGTGCCTTGGGTTCTGGTGGCGCACTGGGCTCGGGCGGCGTCCCGGGTTCGGGCGGCATTCTGGGCTCGGGCGGCGCTTTGGGCTCGGGCGGCGCGGGGGGCAGAGGGACCGTGTCGGGCGGCGTTTCCGGCACCGGTGGTTCGGGAGGTATTCAAGCGACAGGAGGGGCGGCATCGGGTGGACACAGCGGAACCGGAGGTACTGGTTCGGGCGGCAGGGGCTCGGGTGGTGCAATGGTCGTGGACGCCGGCGTCGATGCAGCAGTTGACGCCACCTTGGATGCGGCGACGCGAGCGTGCATGAATTGCCAGACCGCTGGCGGGCAGTGCGGCGATGCGGGCGCGTGCGTCTTTGACTGTCGCGGACAGGGGGCGTGCCCATCGAACATCACGTGCCCATCGGGAATGCCATGCCAGATCGTGTGTGGTCCGTCCGGATGCGCGGGACAAATCGACTGCCGCCCGGCGTCTGCCTGCGAGATCACTTGCATGGGCCAGGGCTCGTGCCGCGGGCAAGTCAGATGCGGAGGAAGCATCTGCAACGTCGGGTGCATGGGGGCCCAGTCGTGCACGATGGGCGTTGAGAGTGTCGCCGCGACGGGAATGGTGATCTGTTCGGGGATGAACAGTTGCGGCGGCAACATGCACTGCGCGGGCAACCAGTGCACGATTCAGTGCACCGGGATGATGTCTTGCGCGGGCGACATCGCCAGCGACTCGGCGCGGGGAAACATTGCCTGTCCCGGCACGCGATCGTGCGCGGGCGACATCCAGTGCAGCGGCGCG
>JANOJB010000169.1:0-5471 GCA_031407985.1 Pseudomonadota bacterium
GCCAATTCGACGTCGCGTGATCTTCCGCCCCGAATTGCGTCGATGAGACACAGAACTTCGTAGAGGCGAGGATCTTTCCTGGCGGCTCGGGGGACAGCCTTATAGAGCGGCGCGAAGCTCTCCCCCCTGACGGTGCCCTCCGGGTCCGGCCACACCGGTGGCGGCTCGGCTCCAAGGCCGACCAACTTGTCGAGTGGTGGCGCTCCATGCGCCGTTGGCATTCCCCGCGTCATTGGTCCGCGCTTTGGAACGAAAGCGCGCCTAAGACCCTGGCTGAGAAAGTCGAGCAAAGCGGTTCGATTTGCCGTTCGATCAGGTCCGACCAGCCCTGCCGCGGTCGCACGTTTCACGGCGCCATGGACCTCGGACAGGCTCAACTCTAGGGCCGCCGACAGCTGCGGGTAGGTTTGCTTGGGCGTCAGCGCAAGCTTCACCGCGACAACCACATCCTGTGGGCGCATTCCCATGCGGCTAATAGTATTTCGCGTTTCGCAAAACGCAAAATAAACCACATAACCACCTATTTTATAAGCGTAATATCTGCAATGCGATTGACAACGATGGGCAGTCGCTGCTGACTCGCCGGATCCGGAGGCAGCTGGCCGGCAAGGGCGTCGACGAATGCGGTATTGGTCATATGTCGCGTGAACTCATGCGCGAGATAGGCCCTAACGTCGCGAGATGCCGTCCGCACATCGGCGACAATGCTGGGTCGGCCGTCGATGACAGAAACAATGTCGTCGATGTCGGCACTGGCCTGATAGTCGCCTCGACCGCGATCTTCAAAGGCATCCAGCTTTGTCGCCAAGAAGCATGCGGGCGATATCAATCGAATGGTCGGTCCATCGGGATGCGGATATTCCGCGGCCTCGGCTACCGCGGCCTTGTACCATTGGTTCCTGAATCCGAGGATCGTCCCGTCGGTAGGCATGATGTCGACCTTCACGTCCTCCAAGGTCCATCTGCAGATCACCTGCTCGTCGGAGGACTCCCGGAATCCGAGAGAGACAAGGGGACCCCGTAGGCGAGCGTAATCAAGCCAAGACGTGGCTTCGACTATGACGTCCACGTCCTTCGTTGGTCGGGGGGGCGCACCGCCCGAATCCGTAACGAGAAGGCCGACGGTCGCTCCGCCAAGGAACGTCATGCGATCGAGCAGCGGTCCGAGCCGCTTTGCAACGAACCCTATCGCCTGGATACCGTCCACGGATGAAGAGTCAGCCTCTTTTGGGTCTCGCGAAAGAAAAAAATACGTGGCGGTTGTCTGCTAGCACCGATTTCGAAGTGGTCCGGGCGCCAAACGGACGGAAGGTGCGCTCCTACCGTCGACATTCGTAGATGCGCATCGGTCCGTTCCGGTTGGACGCGAAGAGGATGTGGCGGCCATCTTGCGAGAGCCAAGGGTCCTGGTCCGCGAGTTCGGTGTTGAGATCGGTCATGGGCAGGATGGGCGAGGTGAACGGCGCGTTGACGTCGGATCGCGTGGTTTGAAAAAGATCGACTGTGGGGATCCCTGGTGGGGAGGTTCGTCGTGAAGCAAACACCAGCGCGCGTCCCTCCGCGAACAGAGCTGGATCGGTATCCCGGGCGGAGGAGTTCAATCCGGTGAGCTCCGTGGCGCTCTGCCAGGCCGCGGACGCATCGGGCCGGGTGGCCGCGTACAGGTGACGTTCCGTCGCCCCCCCGCGCTGAGAGGTGAACACCAGGTAAAGCTGCGCTCGATCCACGGTTGGCGCCTCGTCGAGCGCGGACGCTCCCAGGGTGTCCACGCGGATGGGTTGTTCCCACGGCGTGTCGCGGGTCCGTCGCCGCGAGACGTAGATGCGCAGCCCATCGCCCCCACGGTCGCTGGCGAGGAACATGGTGAGCCCGTCGACCGAAACCTCGGGGCTCTCGTCGTTCTGCGGGCTCGACAATTCCATAACCAGAGTGCTCGGCCCCCACGGTTCACCCGCGACGGTCCTCCGAACGACCCAGATATCGTCGAGACCCCCGGTCGGGGACATGAAGTAGAGCTCGAGCTCCTCGAATGTCATCGACGGGTCTTGCACGTCATCGGTGTCGCCCCTGAGGCCCGTCACCAGCTGCGGCGCCCCGCACGGCGGCCACGACTGACCGGCGTCGCTCGTGTCCCCGTTCGCATCGTTCGGGTTCGCGCCAGCATCCAGCGCCTTGGCGATAGCCAGCAACCGCTCGGCGTCGCAACCTGCCAGCGCCGCCAGCGCCCCGGCGAACAGGATGTTCCGCACCGCGTTCACGGGTTGCAGTATAGGGCGTCAACTGAGTTTCGGAGCCGACCGCCGTCCGGGTTCCGTCGCCATTCGAGTGTTCGGCGACGCGCCGCAAGGGAATTTCGTGCTCGATGGGATGAGCGGAGACCCGAACAAACCGGTGCCTCACCCTTCATAACTGTGATCGTGACACCAGCTCGCGCCGCGCTTCATTCGTGCGCGATGGTGCGCCCCATGGGCGGCGCCCATGCCGCGGCGAAGGCCGAGCCGGCCGCTCTCGATGCCTTGGCGCACGAAGCACTGGGGCAGGAACCCGACGCGGTGCAAAGGTTTCTGCTCGCGGTTTCGCCGACAATCCGACGTGCGTGCCGCGGCGTGATCGGGGCTCAGCACGCAGATCTCGAGGACACCATTCAGGATTGCCTCATCCAGGTGGCACGGGCGCTTCCGAGCTACCGCTTCGAGGGCAGCCTGCTTGGCTACGTCACCAAGATCTCCGTCCGGCGCGCGCTGGCATGGCGCCGGCGGAACGTGGCGCGGGTCCGGCATCTCCAGGTGCTTGAAGATCTGCACGATGAAGTCCCTGTCCTGGATGCCAGCGTTCGCGAGATCGAACGCGCCGAGGTCATGAGAGATCTGATCCGCCAGTTGAGCCCCATCCAGGCGGAGACCCTCGTGTTGCGCGTCGTGCTCGGCTTCTCCATCGAGGAAATAGCGCAATCGAGCGAAGTCTCGGTCAATACCGTCAAGACCCGCCTTCGCCTGGGAAAGAACGCGCTTCGCCGCCTTCTCGTCTGGCACGCGGACAAAACGCCGGAGACGTCCGACCGATGACGACCGATCACCATCCGGAGGAGCTTGTCGACTGCGCAAGACACGGCGCGCTCGATCCTTACGAGCGAGCGATTCTGGATCGGCACCTCGCGAACTGTGCGGCGTGCGCGGGTCACCTGGCGCAGGCGCCACGGTTCAAGCGGGAGCTGGCGCCGCGGCCGCGCGACAGGATGCTCGACCGGCGCGCCGTCGAGGCGGCCATGCGTCGTATGCAGCGATCGTTTGGCGCCGGCCGACGTCGCCGTTGGCCACGATGGTTGCGCCTGGCCGCGGCGGGCGTGTTGCTGGCCTCCGGTGTTACCGCGACGGCGGCGATCGTCGGGGGCAAGATCTCCTGGCAGGCACCCGTCGGGTCACCGATCATCCGCCCCGTCGAGTCGCGCGCGGTTCGTTCGCGGCCTCCCGCGTTCGCTGCCACGCCTACTGTGCCGGTCCCCGCCGATGTCCCGCGTCCGCGCGCGCTCCCGGCGCGCGCGTCTCCCTTTCGGCCATCATTGACCGCCGCCGAGCTGTTCGATCGCGCGGGCAATCTACGCAGAGAGGGACGCGGGGAGGCCGCGGTCGCCGCCTACCGCCGCTTGGAGGAAGCCTTTCCAGACGCGCGGGAGGCCCGGTTGTCCTTCGCGCTTGCCGGCCAGTTGCTGTTGGAGCGGGGACAATCGGGCGACGCACTGGCGCAGTTCGATCGACATCTGAAGATTGGCGGGGAGGTCGGTGAAGAGGCGCTGGTGGGTCGCGCCGCTGCCCTCGAGAAGTTGCAGCGCACCGCCGACGCGATCGCTGCGTGGAAGAGCTTGCTCGAACGCTACCCGGGATCGGTCTACGCACAGCGAGCGCGTGCTCGTCTGGCCGCGCTGATCGAACGTCGATAGGCCGCGCATCGTAGACCCCAATCACCCGGCACCTCACCCAATAGGAGTGTGAGCATTCGTCTTCGCCCCCCCCACCTCGAGGTCTCCATGAAGGAACGAACATTCCCGCGCAGCCGACTGGGACTCTTGTCGGCACTGTCGCTGTGGTTCATGGCCTGTGCCCCAGACAGCGGCGGTATCGGCGGCAGCACAGGTGGATCTGCCGGTACGACGGGCACGGGGGGGACCACGGGGGTCGCATCTGGCGGAGCGTCCGGTTCGGGAGGTGCCCTCGGCTCAGGAGGTGCCGTCGGCTCGGGAGGCAGCACGGTCGGTTCGGGCGGGAGCGGCGCCGCTGGCTCTGGCGGGCGGACCGGTGGTACCGGCGCGGGCGGACGAAGCAGCAGCGGCGGGAGGACCGGAACGGGGGGCGCGAACATTGGAACGGGCGGAGGGGCGGGATCGTCCTCGGGATCCGGGGGCTCGTTCGCAAGCGGCGGATCGACGGGCGCAGGCGGTATGGGCGTGTGCGGACCGGGTACAAGCGCTCCCTTCGCGCCGGTTACGGACTACACGGCCAGGGATGGCGGCTTCGGTCCGGTCGTCGCCACGCGCAACACCGGCGACACCGCCCTGGGCGCCGACAGAGTCGCCATATTCCGCCCGGCGGCCGCGAGGTACGGCCAAGGAGGCGTTACGCATCCGATCATCGTTTGGGGCAACGGCTCGACGAACACGGTCGACATCTGGCAGGGTTTTCTCGGGCGCTTGGCGACGTACGGCTTCGTCGTCGTTGCACCCGAACAAACCCAGGTGACGGCGGCGCACATGAACGCCGCAATCGATTACGTGTTGCGATTGGCCAACGATCCCGCGGGCGGCGATTGCGGGAAGATCGATACCAGCAAGATCGGATCGACTGGATATTCCCGCGGTGGCGGCGGAGCGATCTCCGTCGGAAGCGACGCTCGCGTTACGTCCACGTTTTTCTTCGCCTCGAACGGCAACGTCAGAAATCTGAAAGCTCCGTGGGGCGTCATCGGTGGCGACATGGACACCACCTTCAACTGGAGCGCCATCAGTACGGCGGTGACCGGCTCGACACAGCCTGCTTTCGGTGCCGCGCTTGCCGGCATCGATCACAACCGGGTGGCCGGGCAGGCCAAGGCCCAGGAAGGGCTGATCGGGTGGATGCGCTGGCGATTGATGGGTGACCAGGCCGGCCACGACATGTTTGTGGGGCTCGCCTGCAAGATCTGCTCTGACGCCGCCTTCTCTGGAGTCGTGAAGACCGCCACCTTGGATGGGCTTTGAAACCCGTGCTCGATCAGCACCGCACGACCCGACCGTCGTCGTGCTTGTTTGCGTTGGTCTGGCTCGCGTGGGACGAGCGGCGGAAGTGGTGGGACGAGCGGCGGAAGTGCTGGGGCGAGCGGCGGGAGGGGCGGAGCCTCCAACGGTTCTTGCGGCGCCGCCGGTGCGGGAGGCGCGTCCCGCGCGGGTGGTGCGACCGGCAGCGGTGGCGCGTCCCGCACAGGCGGCGCGACGGGCAGCG
>JANOJB010000175.1:0-21952 GCA_031407985.1 Pseudomonadota bacterium
GCGACCGCGCCCACGGACACCGTCGCCAACAACAACAGAGCCAGCGCGAACAACGCACTCGATACACCCTCGCGCCGAAGAGCCACCAGCGGCGCCGCCAGCCACGCGGCGGGTGTCAACGACAACCAACGGTCCATATCGGGGAGCCGGGGCGCCAAACGCTCGGGCGCGCGGAGCATCCAGGTCGCACTCATCCAGACGGATGCCAGCGACAGCGCCGCAAGCAAACGCAGGACCGCCCAAGCCGACGAACGCCGCTGGCGCGGTACCCAGCGCACGACGGCGATCTGAACGGTCTGCGCGGCGGCGGCAATCGCGATCTGCGCGCAGATCGAGATCCCGATGGCGATCAACCACGACGCGGTGGGGAGCCGCCAGGTGATCACCGCCGCGATCAGGACCGGAAACAGAAACAAGGCGCCGAAGGGATCCGTCGCGGCCGCCGCGAGGGATCGCGCGGCCAGCAGGCGTGCGATCGATACCGGCCGGGTCAAGAAGAATTCATTCTCGGGGGAACCGGCCAGAACCGCGTCGCCCGCGGACGCCCTGGATCCGAAACTCGCCAGCGCGATCGCGCCCACCATCAGAGCCAGCGCCGTCGCCTGCGCGGCCTCGCCAGCGACCTGACCCACAACGTCCAGAGCAGTGGCAAAAAGTAAGACATAGGCAACCGATGAGGCCACGGCCAGAACCGAGATCAATCCCATCGGCCCCGTGGGGCGCGCCCGCAAGGCGTTCCAGGCGTGGCGCAACCGGTAGCGACACAACAAGACCACCAGGCGAGATACCCCGATCACGGCGGCTCCTCGGTGGCGCGTAGGAACAGGTCTTCAAGCGATGTGTCCGGCGAAGCGGCGTAGCGCGCCCGCAGTTCATCGGGAGTGCCCACCGCCTGCAACACGCCCGTGCGGATGATGGCGATCCGGTGGCACAGCCGCTCGGCCGCCTCCAGAAGGTGCGTCGACATCAGCACCGTCCGTCCCTCGGCGCCCAGACGTCGGATCGTCTGGCGCATCTCGCGCGCGCCCCGGGGATCGAGGCCATTGGTAGGCTCGTCCAGGATAAGGACCCGCGGATCGTGAATCAGGGACATGGCCAGCGCGGTTCGCTTCTTCATCCCCAGCGAATAGGTAGACGTGTACGCACGCGCCGCGTCGCCCAGGCCCGCGTCCTCGGCCGATTGGATCGCGCGTCGCCGCGCTTCTGCCCTGGTGAAGCCATGCAGGCCGGCGACCAGCTCCAGGATCTCCAGGCCAGAAAGAAAGGGATACAGAAACGGTTCGTCGGGCAGGTAGCCAACCACGCGTTTCAGTTCGACCGCGTCCGACGTGGCGTCCAACCCCGCGATGCGTGCCCGGCCCGATGACGGACTCAAAAGCCCCATCAGCAGGCGAATGGTCGTGGTCTTGCCCGAGCCATTCGGTCCCAGGAACCCCATCACCTCGCCGGGCCCCACGGACAGCGACAGGCGATCCACGGCGACCTTGTCGCCGAACCGTTTCGTCAGGAGGTCGGTCTCGATCACAAGGAGAGCGCGACCGACGAATCGTCCGGCGCGTCCCCCACCGCCGGCAACACAGCCGAAATCTGTCGAAGGGTGTCGGCGTCCAACGGATCAATCAACCGATCACCGTCCAATGCCCAAAGACCGGCCCGAGCAATCGACGTTTGCATTGCGACTTCGGGTCCCCACAACCCTTCGATAACCTCAATCGGCTTCGCGCTGCCGGCCGCGGAGACCGGTAGCGCAAAGCGAATCAGGCCGCGATCCACGTCGGTCGTGTCTTCGGAATCATCCCATTCCAGGAGGCGTAGCGCGCGCGTTTGCTCGGCACCGACGGAGGCGTCGAGCGCGCCCAGCGTCACCAACACGCTCCGCACGTCGATCATGCGTCCGACCCCGCTTCCCTCCCCGCGGCGCTTGACGGCGATTGGCGCGCCACCGCGCCAGATGGCTAGTCCCCCCGCGACATCTACCCCCGCCGGCAACCGCGCCCAGAACTCGGTCCTGGCCACCACGCGGCCAAGCGCGCGATCGTTGTGACCCAGCGTCACGCCCCCCAGCCAATCAACGCCGTCCAGCGTCACCATCCGAAGGCGGCGCACCAGCTCGGCTGCCGCCAATGGTTCACCCAGTTTGACGTCCAACAGTTCACCCAGCGAAGGAATGCCCAGACCGAGGGCCGGACCGAACGACAACTCCGGTTTGGGGTGAAACCCGATCGAGTAGTGAAGCTCGACGCCCGCCCGCCGAAAGATACGCGGGAGGTGCCGGACCAGATCCAGATGTCCCAGGAACGCCACCCGCCCCAGCTTCGTGTAGCGCAGGCGGACACGGAATGCCTCGCCCTGCGCGATGCGGGTGGGGGGAACCCGCTTGCGCGACCGCTTGATCCCGCCGCCGGCCACCGCCGCGACATCGCCCGCGATCGCGGCATCGACGGCGACCGCGTTTCCGTCGACTGGCTCGGCGTCGGGCCTGGCCACCGGAATCGCCTCGACGGGTTTCGTCCAGGCATTCATGCGCCGCAAATAGAACAGGCGTTCTTCCTTCATCGCGCCCATGTCGCACGCAACGCCACAGTCGTAACAGATCAACTTGTCGGCGTGTCCCGCCTCGGCGGCGGCCACGCTGCTGGGGTGCAGCAGCTTCTTGTAGGGCTTGCCGCATGGGGGAGACAGCCGATCCTTCAGCGCCTTGCGGTATTCCTTCAACAGGAAGTCGGGCTCCAGATCAATGTTGATGTGATCCCAGGGCAGATGCGCCGTGACCGGAATGGTGCCCAGATAGCGTTGTGGATCCAGGCCCGATTCGCGTTTGCCTTCCTCGATGGCCTGATCCCAAAGATCAATGCGCAGTTGTTCGTCCCAGCTGTCGAATCGGCAACCCAACCGAAACGCCCGTTCCAGCACGTTGGCCGTATCGCGATCTCCGCGCGAAAAAATCGCTTCCAGATGCGATTGCAGATTCTCGTGCATCTTCAGATCGACCCGCAGCCGCTGCGCCACCTGGGCCAGCAGTCCCTGCTTGCGCGCGGTCTCGGATTCGCTGTCCATGGCGGCCCATTGAAATGGCGTGTGGGGCTTCGGCACGTGGGTCGACACCGACGCCGTGACCATGGCGCCGGACTGATACTTGCGTCCGATCGCCTGCACGCGTGCCGCGGTCTCGACGATGCCCCGAACATCATCGTCGGTCTCGGTCGGCAAACCAATCATGAAATACAACTTCATGCGGTGAAATCCGCGCGAAAACACACGGTGGGCCGATTCTATGATGTCCGCTTCGGTGACGTTTTTGGTGATCACGTCCCGCATGCGCTGGGTGCCCGCCTCGGGCGCGAAGGTCAGCCCACCGGCCCGCATGGTCGCCATTTCCGCCAGCAGATCGTCGTTCAGACCGTACGCGCGCAACGACGACACCGACAGCGATACCTTCTCGTCGCGTAACTTCGCCATCGCGGTTTTCACCAGGGGCGTCACGCACGAATAGTCCGCGGTCGACAACGACGTCAGGGACGTCTCGTCGTAGCCGCCCTTCTTCACGCCCGACAACAACGTCTCGATCACTTGGACGGGATCGCGCTCACGCACCGGACGATAGATCATCCCGGCCTGACAAAACCGGCACCCCTCGGTGCAGCCACGCGCAACCTCGACCGCCATGCGATCGAAGATCGCCTCGCCGTAGGGCAGCGGGGAATCGTCCGGAAAAGGAAACCGGTTGATGTCGGCAACCCAGACGCGTTTCGGCCGCGCCGGTACCCGGGGATCGCAGGGCTCGCCCACCACGATGAAACCCGAATCCGGATCGCGCGCGGTCGCATACAGCTCGGGCACGTACAACGGATAGCGCGACGCCAGCTGAATCAGCCGTTCGCGGCGCGGAACGCCCGCGCGTCGCATGTCCGCGAAATCCAACACCAGCGTCGGAAGGGCTTCCTCGGCCTCGCCAATAAAAAACGCGTCAATGAAAGGCGCCAGGGGTTCGGGATGGGTCGCGGTGGGTCCGCCGGCCAGGATCAGCGGCGCCGCATCACCGCGCTCCGCGGCACGCAAAGGCAATCCCCCAAGATCGATCAGGTTCAGAACGTTGGTGTACGTCAACTCGTACTGCAGCGAGATACCGATGACGTCGTACGCCGAGAGCGGCTCGGTCGACTCAAGTGTCAGCAACGACAACCCGCGCTGGCGAATCTGGGCCTCGCAATCGACCCATGGAGCGAACGCCCGATCGCATGCGATGCGTGGATGTTTGTTCAAGATGCCGTACAGGATCTTGGTGCCAAGGTGTGACATCCCGATCTCGTAGACGTCGGGAAACGCCAGGCACACGCGCGCGTCGACGGTGGCGGGATCCTTTCGCGCTTCCTGGTACTCGCCCCCCAGATACCGCGACGGTTTCTCGACCTGATGCAGGAACGCTGCGTACGGGTGGCGCATGAAGCGCGCAATCTACCACGCTGACGCCCGTCGACCGCGCCGGCCGCCGCCCGGTCAAAACGGGGCGATCCTTGGCCTAGGTCTACTGGTTGCCCTGAAGAACCACCGGGAATTCGGTCCCGTATTCCTCGGACGATGGCGGGAACGCCCATCGCGACATCACGTCGCGAATGCAGGGTTCAAGCGCGCGAAACTGCGCGGGGGCGTCCAGGTTGACGCTTTTGACCTTGCCCGACACGCCGATTGAAACCCGCACGGTGACCTTTCCGTGGGTCAGCGTGTTGTCACGCAACAGGGCCCGCTGATAACACGTCTGAATCCCCTGCCGGTTGTTGCTGATCACGCGACTGATATCCGCCTGCGCGGGCGTCGACCGGGCGCCGCCCGTGGTACCGGTCGACAGTCTGACGTCGCGACCCGTCGAATCGCCGAATCGATTGGCCGCCGCGCGTTGTTCCGCGGTCAAAGATCCCGCCTGTGACGCTGCGGTCAAGGGGGGCGGTGCGGTCAACTGATTCTTCTTGCGTCCCTTCCCTTTGCCACCCTTTTGGGACGTCTCGACCTGCGCCACCAGCGGTTTCGTTTCCACGACCAAGGGTGGGGGCGTACCGGTCAGCTTCGCCAGTGCCTTGGCAGCTTGTTCCTCCTGAGCCAATTTCTCGGCCATGCCCGCGAAATCGGTTGGCGCGGGGCCCGTGGGCGCGGATCCAACCAGCGGGGGCGTGGGCCGCCTGAAAATCCACAACGCCACGATTCCGCATAACACCACCACCACCGTCAGGGCCGCCAGCATCAGTCGGACCTGCCTCCCTCTGCCTTTCGCGGCGCGGGCGGCTCCCAGCATCGCCGCGGGCGACGGCACCGGCGCCGGCGCGATGAACGGACCTGGTGTCAGCATGGCCAGATGATCCGGGGCCTTTGCGCCAACCGCGGGACCAAGACCACGCGCACCTATCGGAGGCGGAGTCGCTCCCGGTTCACCTTCGTCGAGCAGATCCCCAAGTCCAAAACTGTGGAGCGCGTTCTGCGCGGCTCCGGCGGCCGACGCCCCTGCTCCCGCTGCCGATGCCGCGATCCCCGACCCCACGCCGTTCTTCTTCAGCCCCGGGGCAGGAAGGTTCAGCGCTTCGGTAACGGCTTCAAGGGGGACCAGTCCCAGACCCATTGCTCCACCAGCACCTGAGCGACCGTCGGGAGCGGCGGCGACAGGAAGCGGACCGGTCGGTCGGCGCAGCGGCGGGGGCGGCACGGGCGTCGGCAACCGGCGCCGGCGCGTCAAGTCGGCGTTGATCTCGGGAACATCCTTGGGAGGCTTCCACGCATCAAGATCCGCGTTCCAGACGTGGACATCCGCGTCTTTCGGGGTTGTGAGAACCTTGTCAATCAGGCGGCCCCGCGTAAACGGTCCGGTCTGGGTTCCATCAACGGCCAAATACCATTCAACGTTGTCGACCGGCGGTGGGGCCGGGGTGGGTCGCCTGGCTGGCGGTGCCGCTGCCGGTGATCCGGGAGCCACCAGCGCCGCGGCCGGCAGGCCGGCTGCCCGACTCAACCGCGCGGCCTGGGGCGCAACTACGGTTGCGGCTGCCTGCCCGGCGTCAAAACTCCCACTGCGCGCGATCGGTGCCTCGCGGGGCCCTCCACCTACGTCGTCGATCGCCGCGCCGGATTCCCGCACGGTGATCACGTTCGCGCAGGTCTTGCAACGGACCTTCAGTACCTTCCCGCGAACCTTTTCGTCCGCGATCGAGTACTTGGTGTGGCAGCGTTCACAGACGAACTTCATTTCGTTCGCTTGGTCCTAGTCAATCCAGCCGCGTGGCAGGTCATCGGTCCAGGAAAAATCGGCGGCCACGGGCGCATTCATAAGTGGTTTGGTTGCACAACGGCCAAAAAAGCGGCGCCCCGCGAACGGAGAAATTATCATCTCGTTGCGAGGAATACCACGGCCCCGGCCCCCGCGAGCAGGAGCAGGATGACCCAGCGTAGGGACTTCCCCCGAGAGGCGGCGTCGGCCTTCTGGTCGGGCGGCGGGAGCAGCGCCGCGGGTCCACCCTTTCCCGAGGTATTCACGGTCTTCGGGCTGTTCCGGCCCGCGATAGGACCCGACCCGGCCGCCGGCGCGATGATTGCGGGGGGCGTGGTGACGGGGCCGGCGTTGCGCACCGCTCGACTACTGGCGCGCCCAATGGCCGATGCCGGCAGCGCTGGAAAGGGATCGTCGCTATCGTGGTGGCTATCGTTGGACTGCGGAACGGGGGCCCGCCCAAGAATCTTTGCGCCGTTCTCATCGGGACGTGCCTCGACCCGCATCATCAACGGCGCGCGCCGATCGAAATCCAGTTCCTCGGACTCATCAAGATCCGATTTCAGGCCCCCGGCTGGGCCGACTCCGGCCGGGCCGGAATCCGCCGTCCCCTCGCCCACCGCGCGAACCCCCGCGTCGAAAGTGAACAAGTCCTTCATGTATTGCGACAAACGCCGCGAACCCGACTTCAGCCCCGATTCCTCCAAGAACTCGTTCAGCTCGTGTTGCAGCTCAGCCGCCGACTGGTGCCGATCCGCGGGGCGGCGCTCCAGCGCCTTCATGACGATCAACTCGAGGGCGGGAGGATAGTCACGCCTGACGTAGGTCGGCGGCGGGATCTGCTCCTCGACAATCCGGCGCATGACCACCTCGGGCGGTCCCCTCCACAGGCGCCTACCAACGGTGATCTCATACAGGATGATCCCCAGCGAGAAGATGTCCGAACGATGGTCGGCCCCCTCCCCCTTCACCTGTTCGGGGGACATGTAGGAAACCTTGCCGGGGCGCATGCCCGATTCCTCGCGAATCTGGTCCTGTACGCGCGCGATCCCAAAGTCGACGATCTTGGTCAGGCCCTCGTAGGTCACCAAGATGTTCGATGGACTGACGTCGCGGTGAACGATGCGCGCTGGACGGCCTTCCGGATCGCGGCGTTCGTGCGCGTAGGCCAGACCAGCGGCGGTTTCGGCGACGATGTGAATCGCATGTTCCAGCGGCAGGAACGTTCCCTTGGCGACGCTCCGGCGCACGATGTCGGTCACCGTCTCGCCGTGGATGTACTCCATGGCGATGTAACGGATCCCCTCGGCTTCGTCCACGTCGTAGACGTGCACGATGTTCTGGTGGTTCAACTTGGCCGCCAGGCGCGCCTCGTCCAGGAACATCTCGACCACGCGCTGGTTCCGCGCGTAACGCTCCTGGAGCATCTTCAGCACCAGGTCCTTCTCGAAGCCGCCCACCGCTTCCTGCCGGGCGATGAACAACTCGGCCATGCCGCCCGAGGCCAGGTGGCTGGTGATCGTGAAACGACCGACCCGTCGCCCGATGAACTCGCCGGTGCTGGCCATGTGAGCGCGACATACTACCATCGCGACCCCAGGTCCAGGCCCGACCGCGGTAGCGACACGTCCACCCGACGTCAGGCGGACGTCAACCCTGAACCAGAATCCAACCGCCGAGGGATTGGCGCAGCCGTCGTGTTACGGCGCCAGCGTCACCTTCCACATCTGGAAGTCGTCGTACGAGCCGCTGCCGTTCTGGACCACCTGGCCGCCCTGGGGGATGCCCGCCGCGTTCAGCAGTTGCTTGCTTTTCAGGTTGGACATCAGGTAGGACCCGGCGACAATCTGCACCATGTTCCACTGCTGGTTGGTGGCACCGCTGTTCTGATACTGGATGAGACCGGCGCCCGGCGACGTCGAGCCGCCGTTGGTGTCCAGATACTTTCCGCTGAGGGCCGAGCGGATGCGGTAGGTGCCGCTGTCGCTCGCGACGGAGGCGCGTTCGAAGTAAAACTTCTGGTTGATGGCGCCGGTGGCGGGCCACATGGCGATGGAGCCACCGTTCGCCGTGGACCAGTTATAGACGTCCAGGCACTTGTTCGAGGCCGGGTTGCAGATTGTGTAGGGCTTGGTGCTGTCGAAATCGCGGAACACCGTGATCACCTTCGTGAACGAACCGCACGATCCGTAGGCCTCGCCGCTGGCGCCGACGGTCGAGCAGTGGTTCTTGCAAAGCGCGTTGGTGCCGAACGGATTGGTGTAGGGGCTGCCCGACTGGCCGGCGCCGATGCGGCCGCCCGCGGGTCCTCGATCCCAGTCGAAGCCGTTGCAGAAGTGGGCCTTGGGCGGGCTGACGAAGATGTTGCCGAAGAACGCCGATTCTTGAATGGGGTGGGCGGGGCTGCGACCCAGGCCCAGCGTGGTCCGGCTGTCGAGCCACAGGCTGATGTTGGTGCCGGTGGTGTTCACGTGGGCCATGATGCACGCGGACATGATCTCCTGGCAGGCCGTGTCGCAGGCGCCGTTCTTCCACTGTGGGGCCAGGCCAAGTTGGCCGGGATAAGTGTAAGAAACGTTGTTCTGATCCTTCTTCACCAGCGAATCGCCGGCTGCCAACGCGCATTTCACGAGGTACGTGACTGTCTTGCGGCCACCGTCGGTGGTCATGAGTCCGTTGGCGGACGAGAGGCCATTGGCGGACGAGAGGCCGTTCGCGGACGAGAGGCCGTTGGCGGACGAAAGTCCGTTGGCGGACGAAAGTCCGTTGATGGAGCTAAGCCCGTTGAAGGACCCGAGCGCATGAGCTTCGCTCTCGTGAATTCCCGCGTCCTCGGCCGGCACGCAAGCGACGCCGAACAGGGGTGTGGAAATCAGGGCGACTGCCAGAAGTCTGCTGCTGGGGGTGCTCAATGGGTGCTCCTCGGGGAGCTACCATTGCAGCATTGATGCCGCCTAGTTTAGTAAGTTAACGTACTAAACTTGCGATAGTTAATAGTCCTGCCACCGGGGGGCGTTGCCGCACAAGCGACAGGCGTTGTTGCGGCTGCAACACAAGGGAACGGCTAGAAACGACCGGCGACGATCACGCCACCCGCATGCCCATCGCCCCAAAAACTGATCCGCGCTGGCGGGGGATCTCGGGTCTTGTCGCCCGAGCCCGTGGCAAGCAGGTACGTGCCGACACCCACGATAGCGACTCCCAGGCCGATGCCTCCGTACGCGAGGCCGCGATGAAGCTTGGCGGAATCGAGGTTGTCCTGATAGACGGCCTTCGTTTCGGCGCATTTGAAAATCAGGTATCGATTCTCGGTACCAGGGACGAGACTGGGAGCCTTGTAGCAATTCGCGGTGGGTGTCCGTTCCAACGCCAGCTGCCCATCCAGTTGCGTCTGGGCTTGCGAAATGTCGTCGCGGGTCAGGACCGCATAGATGACGCCGCCCGCCGCCACCAACGCACCACCGGCGACGGTCGACCAGCCGACCACCCGCCTCGCGCGAGCGGATTCCTGGTTCGCGGCCTTGGTTTCGATCGTGGGAACCAGGCTGACGGCCAGGGAGGTTTCCTTGCCCGCGATGATTTCGATTCGTTGCTCGAACGGTTCGAACCCCGCCCTGACGATCCGCAAGCTGTGCGGCCCCGCGATGATCGGCACCGGGGTGCCCGTCGCCATCGGTGTGGCGACGCCGTCGATTCTGGCCTCGGCGCCCGAATCGCTGACCGCCACGCGCAGGCTTCCTTTTAGTGTTGCGGGCGCGCCGGGATCTTCCTCAAGGGTCAGATCCATCGTGCCGCGGGCTCCTTCGTCGAGGCGCACGGTCTTGCTGGCCGTCCGATAACCCGCCCGCCGAACTTCGACGCGGGTCGGCCCGGGCGGGACCGCGACGCTGGCCGGCAGTGGTGTCTGCCCCACCGGCTTGTCGTTGACCAGAACGTCCGCGCCCGGAACCGCGACGGTCAACACCAGATGCGCGGAGCCAGATTCCGTCGGCTGAAGCGTCAGCGTCACGGTTTCCGTGACCTGACCCGCCAACGTCACTTCACGGCGCGTGGGCAACGTCCCCGGCGCGACAGCGGACACGACATGCGTGCCGCTTGCCACGCGCAACGGACGCGCCAGCGGTGTACGCCCGGCCTCCACGCCGTCGATCTCGATCGTGGCCGGTTGGTTGGTCACGACCAGAACCTCAGCGATGCGCGCCACTTGCGCGTCACGCACGCGTTGGGCTTTTTGCCTCTGTGCGGCGCCCAGAGCGCCAGCGTCGGGGGCAAGAACCTGGCCTAAAACGTCGACCGCTTCGACGGGCTTGTTCATGGCGGCATAGACCAGGCCCATGTTGTACAGGACCATCACGTTGGGAATCAGGTCGTAAGCGCGTTTGAATTCCGCCAGCGCGGCCGCGTTTTCTCCTTTCTCGAACAGGCCCAGCCCCAGATCGAAGCGCTCCCGCGCCTCGGCCTTGACGGCTGTGGACGGCGCCGGCGCGCCCACGGGACTCGGTGACGCGTCCGCGTCGGATGCGTTCCCCGACAGAACGCCCAACAGGGTTGCCGTGGCGATGATGAATCTGGAACGTGGCTTCATGGCTGACCGTGGTGACAGCCTATTCGAAGGGATTCCTGGTTTCGAGGCCACTGCTCGACGCTCGCGAAGGTTTTGGTCCCGGTGGCCGCTCGACGGGAGCCGCCTCGGTTTCGGGGGCGACGCGACGCTTGTTGATCGTGTTTCGTTCGGTCGGGCGCGGGCTCGGGTCTGGTCCTTGCCGCGGGACCGGGGCCGGCGGCGGCGGGCGGGTTTCGGCAGCCGTCGCGGAAGCCGTCGCGGAAGGCGCGGCGGGCGCTGTCGGCGGAACAACCGTCGGAACGGCAGGTGAGGGTGTCGCCGCCGGGGGCGTCGCCGCCGGAGTCGCCCCCGCCGGAGTTGTCGCGGTCGCGCTTCCGTCGACCGTGCCGGACGAACGCAGGGCGAACCACGCGATGCCGATCGCAGCCAGGCCGACCAGAATCACGCCCACAACGACGGGCGACTTGCGGCGCGCCACCGTGGTGACCGACGGGATGCTCAGCGGCGCCGTTGACCCGGCTGACGCACTTGGCGGTGTCGGCAGCGCCAACTCGGTCGCCGGCAGCGCCATCGACTTTGCGCTCAGGTGCTCAGGCACCGCCTGTACGCCACCCGACACGGCGTCCGCCAGCGCCGATCCCAGTTCAGCCACGCTCTGCGGCCGGCCGGCCGGATCCTTGTCGAGGCAGCGCATGATCAAGCGGTCCAGCTCGGCCGACACCGTGGCGATGGTCGAAGGCTCGGGCGGTGTCTCGGTCACTTGCTTGGCCAGAATCTCGGCGAAGGTTTCCCCGCGAAACGGCAGGCGCCCGGTATAGATCCGGTACAACAACACGCCCATCGCGTAGATGTCCGTGCGGTGATCCACGCCGCGCCCATGACATTGTTCGGGCGACATATAGTGCGGCGTTCCCATGACGGCGCCAATGTCCGTCACGACGCGGTCGCCGGAGTCCAGCAGCTTCGCGATCCCGAAATCCAACAGCCGAACCTTGGGCAGGCCCCGGAGCGACTGCGCGATCCAGACGTTCTCGGGTTTCAGGTCGCGGTGCACGATCTGCTTCGCGTGCGCGGCTTCCAGCGCGTCACAGATCTGCATCAGAATGGGGGCGAACTGGTCGCGTGTCAGATCTCCTCGGTCGAGCCGCTGCGCCAACGTCGCGCCGTCCAGATATTCCATGACGAAGTACTGGCGCCCGTCGACGAGCTGTCCAAACGAAAAAATGTCGATGATGTTCTCGTGCCCGATGCGGTTCACCGCTCGCGCCTCGTCGACGAAACGCCGCACCAGCTCCGGCGTCGACGAAAAGTGCGCCGCCAAAACCTTGATCGCGACCTTCTTCTCGATCACCGGCTGCATCGCCGCGTACACCACGCCCATGCCTCCGCGTCCAGCGACGCCCTGGATGCGGTACTCACCCACCGCGAAGCCGGGGGGAAGATCGGCCCCCGGTGATAGAACCGGATTGCTTGCGTTCGCGGCACCACCCGGGGCGTAGTCTGGGGCGCCGTCTCCGGCTCCCTTCGGCCCTGGCGCCCCGGCGTCGTTCATGGGCTACAGGCCGCACCCCGAGGCGACGATCTGCGTCGCGTGCGTGGTGCTCTCGTACAGCGAGATGCCGAAGCTTCCGCGGTAGTTCGTGAGCGCGGTCTTGACGCCGGCCGCCGAGCTGATGACTGTACCGACCGAGAGGCGCCTCGATCCATCGGCCATCACGTACAGGAAGTTGGTCCCGTTCGCTTCCAGCAGGACCGTGCCCACGCCGCCCGCGCCCCCGGTGTCATCGCTGATCATCCGAGCGGTGGTCGCCGTGGTGGGATACATGAACATCTCGAACACGCGCGGCGCCCCGGCATCACCCGCGTCCACACCCGCATCAACCAGGGCACCCCCGTCGGGAAGCACGGTGGCCGCGCCCGTGGTCGGAAGGAAGACGCCGTAGGCGATTCCACCGGTGTTCCACAGGGCGACGAAGCCGTTTGTGGTGCCCCCGGTGGCCACCCAGCGGCTTACATTTAGGGCACTGAGCAGAATGAAATCGCCGACCTGGACGCCGTCGGTGTCGAGAATCGTCATGTAGGGATCACCGTTGCCATAGTGGCGGTAGGCGGACGCGAACAGTTTTCCGGATGTGCCGATCTGGGTGTCGTCGAAATTGCTGTCGTTGTTGTACCCCTGCGGCGTCGGGATAACGGACGTGTCACCACCGGCTCCGGCGCCGTTGGGAAGAAGCTTCCTGATGCGCGTGAACCAGTTCGTCGTGTAGTACCTCCACGAGATGACGAACGCCTGGCTTGTGACCGACCAGATGACGTGAGGTGAGCCGAACTGCACGCTTTCGAGCTGTACGGTTCGCACGACCTGCAGTCCCGCGACGCCCGCATCTCCGGTGGCGGATACGCTCAGGAAGGATGCCTGCAGGCGGATCTGCGCGCCGCCGCCGGGCGCCGCGTTGCTGTGCAGAAGCACGATCTCGCCGGTGGGCGCGACGGAAACATCCTGGACGTGGAAGAAAGGTGCGTCCGCGACCGGGAACAGCGGCGCCGCTGGTCCCAGGCTGTCTCCGTTCAGGTCGAAGGCCTGCGCATAGACGATGCTGACGTTCGCCACGGCGGCGTCTGTCCCCGCGTCGGCCGCGTCGGCGGGCGGACCCTCATACGCGCTGAAGATAATCATCCGGTTCGCGGCGCGCACGCCGACCCCCGAGTTGAACCTGGGATTCGCGTCCCCCTTCGCGACGTTGCCGAACTGGGTCTGCGGGTTGACGCACGCGCTACCGCCGCTGCCAATGTTGCCCCCGCGTCCCCCGGTGCCGCTGCCGCTGCCGCCGGACCCCGTGCTGCCAGGTGGCTTCAGCTCGTTCGTCGCCGGGTCGTAGTTCTTGTCCAGCACCGGATCGACGCAACGATTCGACACCGTGCATTTTTGCCCGTTGGCCAACCCGCCCCCGGGACAGTCGAGGTCGGTCGAACATTCGTTGCGACAAACCAGATCCAGCGCGCAGAAAAGCGGCGAGCAGTCGCTGTTCAGCCCACACGTCTTCTTCTCCGGCGGCTGGCAGGTCGTCCCGGTCTCCGTCGCGATGCAGCGCTGGCCGGACGGGCAGTCCACCGAGGTGTTGCACACGTTGACGCAGTAACCCTGCGCGCATTGCAGCGATGGATTCTTGCAGTCGCTGGCCAGCACGCATTGGGGCGTCGCTGGTGGCTTGGCGGCGCCACCTCCACAGCCCATGAAAGCAAGCACGGACACGGCAACAACGACAACTGGAAACACGCCCGAAACTCGCATTTTCTAAGCCCTCCCAAAAGCTTGGGAGGTACCACGCCGCTTGTCGGAGTTCAAGGCGTCCCGGACCGAGGGGGGCCGTGGGAAGGCGCGGAGGTAGGGCGACGGGCACGCACAGCTTCACTTCAGCAGCGTGGACTTCGTCACCTCAACGCCGCCGGTGAGGCGAATATCGCGAGAGCTGGCGCCGACCAGAAAATCGTAGCGGCCCTTCGCGACCCGCCAAGCCTTCGCTTCGGGGGCGTAGTAGGCGAAGGCGCGGGGATCGAGGGCGAGGGTGACGGTTTTCGTCTCGCCCGGCCTCAGTAGGACCTTCGCGAAGGCTTTCAGCTCCTTGTCGGGCCTGGACACCGGAGGCTTCACCGGACGCACGTAGACCTGCACGACCTCGGCGCCCTCGCGATCCCCGACGTTGGTGAGCTGTAGCGAGAGCGAGGCGCCGGGGCCCTCGGAGCCCTCGGTCAATTTTGTTTGCAGGCCCGCGTACCGAAAGCGCGTATAGCCAAGGCCGTGGCCGAACGGGAAGAGCGGGTCGACCGCCTTCGCGTCGTTCCATCGGTAGCCGACGAAGAGACCCTCGTCGTACCAGACTTTCTTGCCGTCGCCCTTGCCGTCGCCCTTGCCCTCGCCGGGGAACTGGCGCGCGCTGCCGGCGGCATGGGCGGGGGAATCGGAGAGCGACTTCGGGAACGTACAGGGAAGCTTCCCCGACGGGCTGACATCACCGAAGACGACCGAGGCAAGCGCGTTGCCTGCTTCGGAGCCGCCGTACCACGCCTGCAGAACCGCGGGCGCCTTCGCGATCCACGAGGTCATATCGATCGGAGAGCCGGCGACAAGAACCACGGCGGTGCGCGGGTTCGCCGCCACAAGACGCGCGATAAGCTGGTCCTGCTGGGCCGTCAGCGACAGATCGCGGCGGTCGGCGTTCTCGTCGTCGAGGCCCGGCTGGTGAGCGAGGCCACCGATGAAGAGCACCGCATCGGCACGACGCGCGGTTTCGACGGCACGGTCGCCGAGTTCCTTTGCTTCCTCGGGCGACGCCGCGGAAAGCTGATTCGTGCCCACGCCGGGCGCGTCGCGCGGACCGGTGCGGCGGGGGTCGGGTTGACGATACCCCTGCGAAAAAACGACGTCCGCCCTGCCATCCACCCGCGCCAGGATGCCGTCCAGCGCCGTGATCTCGTGGAAAGCCTTCACGCCGGCGGCATAGCCTCCCGCGGCGAAGCGGCGCGTGGCATTGTCGCCGATCACCGCGATCGTCTTCAGCTTCGGCAGATCGAACGGCAGCACCGAAGGCTGGTTGTTGAAGACCTGGTTCTTCAGCAGAACGATGCCCTCGGTCGCGACGCGCCGGGCGACATCGTGGTGCGCCTTGGTGTTGATCGTGCCCGGACGGCGTCCCGATGGTCCATCAACGGCGCCCGACGCGAACAGCATGCGCAGGTTGCGGCGAACCTTGTCATCGAGCACCGCGATCGGAAACGTGCCGTCTTTCAGCCGCGCCAGAAACGGACCGGCGAGGAAGAACTGGTCGTAGCGCTTGTTGTCTGTCCCCATCTCGAGGTCGAGGCCATGGAGCGCCGCCTCGCGGGTGTCGTGGGTACCGTTCCAATCGGAGATCACGGCACCCCGGAAACCCCACTCGCGCTTGAGCACCTGGTTAAGCAGGTAGTCGTTGTGACAAGCATGCTGGCCGCGAAGCTTGTTGTAAGCCCCCATCACCGCCAGCGCCCCGCCCTCGCGCACGCCCGCCTCGAACGCCGGCAGGTAAATTTCCCGAAGCGTTCGCTCGTCCACCTGCACGTCGATGGTGCCGCGATCCGTCTCCTGGTTGTTGGCGGCGTAGTGCTTGAGACAGGCGACCGTCTGCTCGGCCTGCATGCCCTTCACGTAGCCAACCGTCATGCGGCCGGCCAGCCACGGATCCTCGCCGAAGTAGTCGTAGGTGCGGCCGTTGAGCGGCGTTCTCTGGATGTTCAGTCCGGGGCCCAAGATCACGTGCTTGCCGCGCGCGCGCGCCTCGTCCCCGACCGTGCGGCCGTGGGCCTCCGCCAGCTCGACATTCCATGTCGCCGCCAGGGCGATTCCGACGGGCATCGCGGTGGCGAAGTCGCTGGTCCAGCCCGCCGATTCCCACGAGTCGAGGCCCGACTCGTGGCGCACGCCCTGCGGTCCATCGGAGGTCCACAGATGGGGCACGCCCAGCCGCTCGACGCCGCCCGCGCGGAACTTGCCGTTCGCGTGCACGAGGCCGACCTTCTCCTCGATCGTGAGCCGGCCGAGCAGGTCATCGACCCGCGCGTCGACGGGCTTGGCGGGGTCAAGGTAGGGGGCGCGCTCCCCACCGACCGCGATTCCGGCCGTGGCCGCGAGGGCCAAGGCGCCCAGGGACGCGCACCTCATCTACTTCGGCTCGCCGTACACGATCCCCCGGCCGCCCGTTCCCACATAGACGCGGCCATAGACGCGCGGATCGCCGGTGATGATGCTGCAGAAACCGTACTGGTGTTTGTCGTCGTTGATCCGCACCCAGGTGGCGCCGACGTCATCGGAGCGGAAGAAGCCCGTCACGTTGTCGATCTTGCCGATGAGATACAGGGCCGGATACTTCTTGCCTTCGGCAGCCTTGCCGAAGCCCAGGCCATACGCCTCGGTCACGCTCGGGATCGACTCGTAAGTTTTTCCCGAATCGCTCGAGTGGTTGAGCTCCCTGAAGTTGGTGAGCCACACGTCGCCCTCGATGCCCGGCGTGGCCTGCGCCGAGGATGAGCTGAACTGATATTCGGGCAGCGCCGGTAGCCCGGTCGGGGACGCGGTGAAGTGGGCGCCGCCGTCCACGCTGGCGTACGCCTGTCCGTTGCGGGCGTCGAGCACGTAGAACTTGTTCGGGTTCACGCGATCGGCTGCCGGCCGGAATGGCACCGGTGCCCAGTCGGGAGACTTTTCCGCGTCTGGCAGTCCCTCGGCGCGCGTCCAGGTCGCCCCCTTGTCCTTCGAGTAGACGACCGGGCCCTCTAGCGGCGCCGCGAGGATCGACGTGCCGTCGGCCGACACCGCGATCGAGCCCGCCCCCTTCCCTTTCGCCGTCCCCTTGAACGGCGTCCAGGTTTTGCCGCCATCGGCGGAGGTGGCGCCCCACGGCCCCTTGCCGTCCCAGCCGGGCCATCCGACGCGCGCGACGATGTCTGGCTTGCCCCACGCGATGTCCATCCCGCTGGCCGAGCCGCAGACCGGATTGTCGAACATGCCGCCCGCCGACGGCTTGCCGATATCGTCGTGCCGGAATCCACACAGATCGCCCATCACGCTAAGCAGCGGCGGCCCGACGGGCGGGCTGATCAGGCCCTTGATAACCGTCTCCTCTAGCCCATCGTTCAGGAACTTCCAGTGGGTGGGCTTGTCGGTATCCGCGGCGTTGGCGTCTTCGGTCCCCCAGATCCCCGCGCCCGTCACGTACATTGCGCGCCCTGGGTTAAGCGGGTCGATGGCGATGTCGCCCATCCATCCCCGTCCGATTGGCTCTTCCTTGTGCCAGTACAGGTACTTCGCGCCGGCGTCGTCGCGGACCACCTTGGGAAAAAGCGGCTTCCACTTCTTGCCGCCGTCGGTGGATCGAAAGATCTCGTCGCCTTTGCCCCAGCGGTCAATGGTGCTCACCATCAGCGTGCCGGGGTGCGCGGCGTCGACCGAAAGGCCGCCGTAGCCGAACTTGTCTTCGCCCTTTGGCGCGACCGGCGTGATGTCGGTGAACTTCTCGGTCTTGGCGTCGTACTTCCAGACCGCACCGTCGCTGACGTCATTCGGGCCCGGGCCGTTGCCGTAGCTGACGTACAACATACCGGTGGAGTCGAATTCCATGTGGCTGGCCATCATGCCCATCGGCTGCTTGGGCACCAGCTTCCACGTAGCGCCGGCGTCGGTGCTGCGGTACAGGCTGCCGTCGTTGTTGGCGAGGGCGGCGTAAATGACGGGGGTGGCCTTGTCCTTGCCGCCGCTCTTCTTGTCGAACAGCACGACCGCTATGCCCAGCCCCTTGCCGCCGTCAGAGGCGGTGAAGCCCGCGACCTTGTCCCATTTCGATCCCGAGTCCGTGCTTTTCCACAGCCCGTCCTTGCGCGACCCGAAGTACAGGACGCTGGGCAAGTTGGGATCGATCGCCAGCCGCTCGCCCATCGAGCGGCCGTTTTCGTTGCCGCCCATCTTCATCGGCATGTCGATCCTGTCCCACGTGTTGCCGCGATCCTTGGACCGGAGAATGGCGCCGTTGCCGACCCACGATCCGGTGTACGTCCCCGTGGCCAGATACACCTTGTTGGCGTCAACCGGATCGGCGGCGACGCTCTCGATACCGAGGTCGTTCGAATCGCGGGGCAGATCGTCGTTCAGCGGGATCCAGGTCTTGTCCGCCGCGTTCCAGCGGTACGCGCCGCCCACGTCGGTGCGCGCGTAGGCGACATCCTTCTCGACGGGGCTGAACACGATGCCGCTGACGAAGCCGCCGCCCAGCACGACGACGTTTTTCCACTTGTAAGGCACCGTGCCGGTCAGGCCGCCGCCGGCCACAGCCTGCGCCGGTTTGCCCGGCCCGGCCGCCGAAGCGGTGGCGGCGGTAGCCGGCGTCGCGTCTTTACAGGGACACATGACGGTGCAGCCGGCTTGCGCCAGCGCCGGCAAGACCGCGGCCAAGATCATCCCCCAGGAAGCCTTCTGTGAAGCTGTTGTCGCCATCGTCTTCGGTCCTTTCGTTCCCATCTCGATCGTCTGAATGTCGCTACCGCGGATCGCCATACAAGACCCCTCTGCCGCCCGTGCCGATATAGACACGACCGTACCGGCGCTGGTCGCCGGCCACGTGGTTGACGTACCCAAACTGGTGCTGCTCGTCGTCGATACGCTGCCAGGTCGCCCCGGCGCCGCCCGCGTTGTCGCCAGTGTCGGATCGGTACACGCCCCAGACGCCGTTCACGATCGCCGAGAGATAAACGGCCGGATAGCTTCCGCCCGGCGCCGCCTTCCCGAATCCCACCGCCGCCGTATTGCCGACCTGCGGTACCACCGCCCACGTCGCCCCCGAGTCGCGCGAATGATAGAGGCCAGCGTTCGTTGTCAGCCAGACGTCCCCTTCGATCCCGAACACGGGCCGTGGTCGCCCCGAAACGGCCGGACAGCCTTCGCCCGTCGTGCACGCCTGCACGAACGTCGCGCCGCCGTCGGTGCTGACGTGCATCCGGCTGCCACCGTTCGCGTAAAACTTGAGCGGGTTCACCCGATCGGCGGCGACCCGCGCGTTGTTGGGGAGCCCGACCGAGGCTGTCCACATGGCGCCCCTGTCGCGCGAGTACGAGGGCACGCCCCTCTGCGGAGACCACACGAACGTGCCGCCGTCCGCCGAGACCGCAATCGTTCCCGACTGCACGACCATGGTTCCGGTCGCCGCAGGGGCAGCGCCAAACGGCGTCCATGTCGTGCCGCCGTTCGTCGAATAGGCGCCACGCTGCCCACCGGCGGTCGCGTTCGTGCCCACGCGCGCGACGATGTCGGGCGCGGCCTCGGCGAAATCGATGCTGTTGGTGTTGCCGAAGATCGGGTTCGCGAACATGCCGCCCGTGGGAGACACGTCGAAGTCGTCGTGCCGAAACCCCGCAATGTCGCCGAGAGCGCTGAGCAGCGACGCGCCGGCGGGTGGGCTGGCCAGATCGAGCGGTACGGTTTCTTCCAGTCCATCGTCGTCGAACCGCCAGTGCGTCGGCGCTCCTGCATCGGCCGTCGCGAGATCGTCGCTGGACCAGATGCCTTGCCCGGTGACGTAGAACGCGCGCGCCGGATTGAACGGATCGATCTCGATGTCGCCCATCCATCCCGTCGCGGTCGCGCTGCCGCCGTGCCAGTAAAGCCACTGCGCGCCCGCGGCGTCGCGCTGGGCCGCCCCGCCGATCCCCCTCCAGGTCGCGCCGCCGTCCGTGGTTCGATAGATCTCGTCGGGTGACCAGAGGTCGATGGTCGTCGCGATCAGCGTCCGCGGATTGGCGGCGTCGATCGTGAGGCCGCCGAAACCCCCGCCGCGCTTGGGGGGACTAACCTCCGTCCAGGCACCACTGGTCATGTCGTGCCGCCAGACAGCGCCCGCCTTGATGTCGTTCGGTCCCGCCCAGTCGTTGTACGCGAGGTAAAGGTTGCCGCAGCCATCCGGCACCGCGTGATGCGGCATCATGCCCGTGGGTTGCCCCGCCGCCTCTTCCCACGTGACGCCCGCGTCGATCGAACGATACAGCGCCGTCCCGGTCGTCACGCCGACGCCGACGTAGATCACCGGCGTTGCGCTGCCCGCAGAGCCGGAGCGTTGGTCAAATACCACGAAGGTCAAACCACAGGTCATCCCCACGCTGGCGCAGTTGCCGGCGCCGGTCGTCGGAAGGCTGGCGACGGCGGTCCAGGTCTGGGCGTGGTCGGTGCTTCTCCACAAGCCGGTGGTGCGCGAGGCGAAGTACAGCGTGCTCGGCAGGTTGGGATCGATGGCCAGCCGTTCGCCCATCGAGCGGCCGTTGACGTTGCCGCCCATGGGGGCGCCGATGGCGTGGCGGGCCCACGTCCGTCCCATGTCCGTCGAACTCAGGATGAAGCCGTTGCCGGCGGTCAGGTACTGCCCGGCGGCGATGTAGACGCGGTTCGGATCGACGGGATCGGCGGCGATGCTCTCGACGCCGGTGAAGTTGCCGTCGTTGTGTCCAACCCAGTCGGTGATCGGCAGCCAGCGCCGGTTGAGGGGATCGCGACGGTAGGCCCCGCCGACATCGGTGCGGGCGAAGACGAGGCCCGAAAGCACGGGGCTGGTGATGATGCCGCTGACGAAGCCCCCACCTTTGATGACGACGTTCTTCCACAGGTAAGGCCCGGGCAACGCCGTGTCGTCGGCTGGGATGACCGCGTCGCCCGAATATGGCGGAGGCGGTCGCACTTCACAGGTCGCCGCCCCCAGCGCGCCTCCCGCGCCCCCTTGTCCGCCCGGCATGCTGGAGCGCTTGGTCGTGTCGACGCAGGCCACACCGCCGAGCCACACAACCACGGCAGCAGACACCGTCCTTGTCCTTGCCCTTGCTCTTGCCTTCGTCCTCGGCGGCACTTCGCCCTACTGCTTTTCGGCGGCGATGTCGTCGATGTAGAGATCGAAGTTGCGGGGCGCGGCGCTCCACGTGGCGATCCTGAACTCCCAGAACGACGACAGGTCGAACTTCGCGCCCGGTCCCTTCGCGAATCCGGAGATCGGCATCGAGACCTTGTGCCATTTCCCGTCGCTGAACCCCTTTGCGTACCGCTCGACCGGCATCGTGGCGCTGTCGGTCTTGTTGGCGCTGCACCCGAGCAACACCCCAACGGAGCCCGCATCCGGCGCGTCAGCCGGCGACTTCGCCTCGATCCGAATCTGGAAGGTCAGATGTGTGTACGGCGTCAGATCGACGCCGGCGTTTTCCGGGTACCACCCGAACAGGTTCCAGCCCATCCCGATAAAGCCCGGCCCCTTGCCGTGCAGCTTGACCGCCGTGCTGCCATTCACGCCTGCGCCAGGCTCCGCGCTGGCCTTGGCCTCGCATGCGGGCGCCTTGTCGCAAGCTTGCCACCCCTGTGCGCTCCCCCCGGTGCTGTCGCCATCCCAGATGACAAGCCGGCTGCCCGTGGCCACGGGCGCCGCCGGCGTCGCGGCGGCGGCATTCATCGGGGTCCCGGGCGTCTGGGGCGCGGCGGTCGCCACCCCCGGGCAAGGCGGACAGAGACATCCCGCCGCGCTCACGGCCAGCGCGGCGATCCCCGCACAAACGACAAACCAACGGCAAGCAGGCGTCATGGACAT
>JANOJB010000196.1:0-19150 GCA_031407985.1 Pseudomonadota bacterium
CATCGCGGTCGAGAGAGAAGCCAATCCAACGAGTGCCAGCCTTCGCATAAACGCCTCCACGGAACTTGGTAACGGGCCTAGGTGATAAAGCGCGCCAACTGTAGCCATTTTGGGGAATCGTCGCCAGTAGTCTGTACTCAGTCGAGGGGCCGGCCGTCATACGGTATGCGCTCGGCGTATCCACACTGCGAAACAACCAAAAATTCGGCCTCCAGGATCGGTAACCGCCACTACAGCCCGTTCACCAGAGACGTCACGCCGACGGCCTTGGCCCGCGACCAAGATCGAAACCCGTAGTCGTGCTGTGTCCGGCAAGCAACCAGAGCCCGGTCCACGGATGCGGGGCCATAGTAGGCCTCGAGTGCGCGCAGGCCACGCAAATCACGCTCCTCCGGCTGTTCCGTCAGCTTGCACTCGACGGCGACGAATCGTCCGCCACGTTCAATCAGCAGATCGACTTCCTCGCCCTTGGCCGTGCGCCAGAACCACAGTGGCGGTTTTTCGCGTGACACCTGAACGTGACACCTGAAAGTGACGCACGACCTGCCCCACCACGAAGGTCTCCCAAAGCGCCCCCGTCAGTGGCGACGCGGAAAAGGCCGCCACGCTGGGAATTCCAACCAGGTGGCAGACCAAGCCCGTATCCAAAAAATACAACTTCGGCGATTTCACCAGGCGCGTGGTCAGATTGCGGTGATAGGGCTCCAGCAACACGATCTGTCCCGACGCTTCCAAAACGGATACCCAGGATTTGGCGGTGTGTGGTGAAATTCCCACGTCGCGCGCCAGATCCGAATACGACAAAAGCTGCCCGGTTCGCAGCGCAGCCGCCCGCAACAGCCGGTCGAAATCGCGTAGGTCGCCCACGTGTTTGAGGTTCCGCACGTCCCGCTCGAGGTACGTAGCGATGTACGAAGCGTAGAAGTCGCCCGGACGTTCGAACGCGCCGGCATGAAGCGCGGGGAATCCACCCCTGATTAGAAAAGCAAGATCTTCGGTATCCGGCGCGGCGGCGCGAATCTCGGACAGCGAGAGCGTGTTCATCGGCAAAACGCCGCAGCGGCCGGCCAGACTCTCGGACACGTTCTGCATCAACGGGAACGTCTGTGACCCTGTCAGAAGATACTGGCCGGGTTTGGGCGAGGCGTCGACGACCGCCTTGAGGCGCCGGAACAGCGACGGGACATACTGGATCTCGTCGATTATCAGAGGGGCCGGGTGATTGGTCAGGAACAAATCAGGCGTCGTTTCTGCCTGCCGGGCCAGCGCGGGATCGTCAAAGCTGACGTAGTCGGCATCGGGGTACAGGTGGCGCAAAAGCGAAGTCTTGCCGACCTGGCGTGGGCCAGTCAGCAGGACGACGGGAAAGGCCCGAGCCAACGCCCGGACTGCTTTTGCCCATTCTCTGTCAATCCACATCTCGTAATACTGAAATTGGATTGCATAAATGTCAACGCGCCAAGTCACCTCGTCCCGCGGTTTCGATCCGAAGAGACGAATGACCGAACCTGCGCCCAGCACCAGCCGCTGGGTTCCACGACCAACCAGCGACGCCTCGCCCGCCGGTGCGCTACTCTATTGCGATGACCACGGCTCTTCCCAGGGAGCGGGCGGCGTCGTTCGCTGAACTGATCTCGGCCCTGGAGTCCAACGTGGCCCGCGTGATTCGCGGGAAACCGCTGGCCATCCGCCATACCGTCATCGCGCTTCTGGCCCGGGGCCACCTACTGATCGAGGACGTGCCGGGGGTTGGCAAGACGACGTTGGCGCGCGCGCTGGCGACGTCGATCGGCGGGAGCTTCCACCGCATCCAGTTCACAAGCGACCTTTTGCCGTCGGACATCGTCGGGGTGTCGGTGCTGGACGCGACATCGGGCCAGTTCGCGTTCCACCCGGGCGCCATCTTCGCCAATCTGGTTCTGGCCGACGAGATCAACCGCACGACCCCACGCACGCAAAGCGCTCTGCTGGAGGCGATGAGCGACGGCCAGGTTTCCGTCGACGGGCATACCTATCCCCTCGACTCGCCGTTCATGGTGATCGCCACCCAGAATCCCGAGGAGCACTACGGAACGTACCCCCTGCCGGAATCGCAGATGGACCGCTTCCTGTTAAGGATCCGGATCGATTACCCGTCCGCCGAGGACGAAAAGCGCATTCTTCTGGAGTCCCCCGGCCGGTCGGGGGATGCGCTGCAGGAACTGGAACCCGTGCTGCGCGTCGCCGACGTGCGGGCCCTTCAGGACGGTGCCGAGCGCGTGCATCTGGAGCCCGATCTGGCCGAATACATGGTGGCCGTGGCACGCGAAACCCGCCGATCACCGCACCTGGCGCTGGGCGTGTCGCCGCGCGGTTACCTGGCGTGGCGAAACGCGGCCCGCGCCGCCGCGCTGTGCGAGGGCCGCGACTACGTGTTACCCGACGATCTGAAGGCCATGGCAATCTCCGTGTTGGCGCACCGGTTGGTGGTGGCGTCGCACACCGATTCTCTCGGACGTTCGCGCCAGGACGCCGAACGTATCCTGCTGGACCTGATGGATCGGGTTCCCGCGCCGGCCTGAACCCGAGGCTTGTCGAAACCATCGAGGCTCATCGAGACCTGTGACTCGTTTCTCCCGGCTGGCCGCGACGGTTTGGAAGTGGGTGGCTCCCAGGCGCCGCTTTCCACCGACGCGTGAAGGCTGGTACTTCCTGGTCGCCACGTTGCTGGTGGGGTTGGGCGCCATCAACGCCGGGATGAACCTGCTGTTTCTGGTCTGGGGCATGATGCTGTTTCTGATTTTGTCGAGCGGCGTCCTGTCCGAGCTGTGCCTACGGAAGCTGGACATACGACGGGGCATGCCACCCTCGGTTCACGCGGATACGCCGTATTTGATGGGGATCGCGCTGACGAACGAAAAGCGGAAGCTGCCGTCGTTCTCGGTCGAGGTCGAGGACCTGGTCGAGGGGCGACCGATCGACAAGCGCTGCTATTTCTTGAAGCTCCCCGCCGGTCGTACACAGGAAACCGCCTACCGGCACGTGGCCTCCCACCGCGGCCGGCTGAAGCTCTCGGGCTTCCGACTGTCCACGCGATTCCCGTTCGGGCTGATTCACAAATCCAGGGACGTCGCGGCCCCCGCGGAACTTTTGGTCTATCCCGCCCTATGCCCCGTGCCCCACGATCTATTGCGTGGATTCGCCTCGCATCACGGTCGCGGCGAACACAAATGGCGCAGCCGCCGGGGTGAGTTCTTCGGTCTACGGGAATTCCGGCAGGGCGACGATCCCCGCGACATCCACTGGCGAACGTCGGCACGACGGGGGGCCCCGTTCATCCGCGAGACCGAGGACGACGAGGGACAGGAAGTCTGCCTGGTGCTGGACAACGCGACACGAACTCCAGGCGATATGGATCCCGGGACGGTATCGCGCCCCAGCGCGGCGGTGAGTCCCGGCACGGCACCGCGCGTAGGCGTTGCGCCCGTTTTCGATTCTGCGTTCGGGCCCGCCCCTACGGACGATGCCGCCGCCGTTTTCGAGCAGACCGTTTCGTTGGCCGCATCGCTGGCCTGTGAACTACTGTCACGTGGCTACCGGGTCGGCCTGGCCGCGCGGGGCGAGGAAATCACCCCCGAGGGTGGACAGGCCCAGGCCACCCGCCTGCTGAGGTTTCTCGCGCTGGTCGGACCCACCTCGCCGGCCGTGCCGTTGCGTGACTCGGGCCGAACCGGCGCGACGATACGCCTGGCACCGGGTCGCGCTCCCGAAGTCGGATTTGGCGGATCGGCTGCGGCGCCCCGGAGAATCGCGTGAACGCGTGAGGTTTCAGGTCACGCACAAGCTGACCACCTACCTGCTGGTGCTGGCGGCGATGGGCACCCTGGCCTCGGCGAACCTGCTGTCGGCGACGACGGCACTGCTGACGGTCGGATGCGCGGGGTTGTCCTGGTTCGTCGATCCCGGGACGCGCCTGGCCGCGTGGATGGAACGGGTCTCGCCGATCGCGCGGCTGGTCGCGGTCTCGTTCTTCGCGGTCTCGGCCTACGAGGTCTGGACGCGGCTGCCCGAGCCGGATCTGACCCCCGTCTTGAACCTTGTGCTGTTCCTGGTCGTCTACAAATTGTTTGGGCGACAGGTGAACCGGGATTACCTGCAGATCTACGTTCTCGCCTTCCTGATGGTGTTGGCGGGCGCGGCGTTCGCGCAAAGTGTCTTTTTCGCAGTCTGCTTCACGGCATACGTCGTGCTGACGACGTGGACGTTGATCCTGCTGCATCTGCGACGGGAAATGGAAGAGAACTACCTGGTCAAACATTCGGGCCACGCGCCCAGTCACAAGGTCGGTGTCGCGCGCATCTTGAATTCGCGCCGCGTGGTGGGTGGGCCGTTCCTGGCCGCGACGGCCGCCGTAGCGCTGGCCATCTGCCTGGGCGCCGTGATCACATTCGCGCTGGTCCCGCGGGTGGGCACCGGGTTCACGATGGGAGGCGCGCGGGCCCGCAAGGGCCTGATCGGATTTTCCGACGAGGTCACCCTGGGGACCGCTGGTTTTTTGTCGGCTGACAATCAAACCGTGGCCCTCCGCGCGGTGTTGCCGCGGCTGAACCGACTGACTTCGGATCGCGACCGGGAGATGGACCTGGATCACTTTTATTGGCGGGGCACCGTTTACGACACCTACCGCCAGGGACGATGGCTGCGATCGCACCGCGAGTCGCTGCGTTCGCAACTTCAGGACACGGGCGGACCCATGGTGGTGCGCGAACCCCACTTGCGCCCGAAGGAAGATCCGTTTCCGCCGCTGGCGGGGACCGACCGTCAGGAGATTGATATCGTCGGTGTCTCGGCGCCGGTCGCGTTCGCGCTGGACCACCCGGTCGCGTTCGAGATCCCACCGCCTCGTTTTGGGATGATGCCCGACCTTCATCTGGTGCCGCGGTGGTCGGGCGAGGTGGCGTTTCGAACCCACCTACCCCGATTTGCCGCGACGCCGCCCTCCCCCACCGCATCCGAATCGCCGCCGGAACCCAGCCATCCCGCGCCGCCCTCCGCCCACGCGTTCGCCGACGGGGCCGCGGTCGATGTTCCCGACGATCTGAACACGTTCAACGGCGCCCACTACATCGCCTATTCGCGGGATCCGTTCACGATGACGGCCGCCGTGAACGGACGCCCGCTGTCCGAAATTCCGCCCGAGATCATCGCGCCCTATTTGGCGCTGTCACCAACCCTGTCACCGCGCGTGAGGAATCTGGGGCTCGAGATCACCGCGGGGAAATCGACGGCCGCGGCCAAGGTTGTAGCGGTCATGAATTGGCTGGAGCGCACCCACGAATACAGCCTGGATCTCGGCAAAGCGAACGCGTCCGTCGATCCGGTCGAAACCTTTCTGTTCGACCACAAGGCTGGTCATTGCGAGTATTTCGCTTCCGCGGCTGCCGTGTTGCTGCGAACGGCCGGCGTCCCCACCCGTTACGTCAATGGGTTTCTGGGCGGCGAATGGAACGCGGTCGGGCAGTACGTGACCGTACGACAAAACCGCGCACACGCCTGGGTCGAGGCCTATCTCGGCGAACTGGGATGGATGCGCGTCGACGCAACCCCTTCCGTGCGTGCTCCCGGACGCATGGGAAAAGTGCGCCAACTTCTGGATTCGATCGAGTTCTTCTGGAGCCGCTGGATCGTCGGCTACGATCTGGGGCGCCAGCTGGACCTGGCGCGCGATCTGGGGCGAGGTGTCGGGTTTGAATCGGCGGCGCCGGGTTCGACCAGCGGCAACCGGATTCCTTGGAAGCGTGTTGGACTTTGCGTCGCGGCCGGCGCGATCGGGATCGTCGTTTGGCTTCGTCTGCGGCGACGGCGTCTGGGGGCGGCGGCGGGGAACGTCCTATCGGGCATCGGCCACCAGGCGGTCGGCCGGCTCTACCGCCGGTGCCTCGAAAAACTCGCCGAGGTCGGGTACCCGCGCCGACCATCCGAAACGCCACGCGAGTTCGCGGGGCGGATCGTCGGCGCTGGGTTGCAGGGCGCCGACGCCTTCGTGCGCCTGACCCACCTGTACCTCCAGGCGCGATTTGGACGCAAGGAAGTCCGGGACGCGGAACTCGCCGAACTCGCCAAACCTCTGATTTCTCTTGGCCAGCCGTCGCACGAAGGCGCCCTGAACCACGCGGCGTAAATCTCTGCCAAATTGGCGCGTCCGAACAGACCCATTCGCCACGGGGACACGATCTCGCGCGCCAGGGCCAGCCGGGGTGATAATCGCCGCAATCCCGCCGTATCGCCTCGCGCCCACGGGCGAGGCATCGGGCTTGCAACCACCCGGCAGACCAAACGTGAAAACCATGAATCTCGCGCGTCGCAACCTGCCTTTCCTGGTGTCCTTTTGGGTGTCCTTTTGGGCCGTCGCCTTGCTCCCCAGCGCGGGCTTGGCCCAGTTTGGAACGGGAGGTTCAGCGGGTACTCTCGGTGAGAACGACATCTACGTCAGCGTTCAGAAAACGAAGGGCGTCCCCCTCACCGATCGGGACAGGGATCTGTTCCTCAATCGCGCGAACTGCCAGTGCTGCACCAAGGCCTGGGTGCGGGCCATTGTGCAGCCGACCGCCGCCACGGTCGCGCGTGCGGTGCAGGCTTCGGCGACTGTTTCCATGTACATCGGAAACAGTTGCGACGTGGAGACAACGCGCGGTGCTTGTCATGAGCTGGGCAGTACCACCTTCTCGGATTTCCGCATCACCGGACTGACCGCCGCAACCAATGTGGATGACCTGACCCGACTTTGGTCGGTCACCAGCGGCAACTCTGGCGACGTCCGTGCCGGAGGCAATCGTTGTCCGGAAACCACGTCGGGGACCGGTGGATCATCGGGAACGGGAGGTTCCGGAGGGGTCGGAGGCAACGCTTCGGGCGGGTCCACGGGCGCGGGTGGCGGGGGCGACATAGGGGGCGCCGGCGGCACGGGAACGGGAGGAACGGGCAGCGCGTCCACCACCATCGCCGGCGGATGCGATGGAACTTTTTTTGGCCAAACCGTTTGGGTATTCGTGGGTACTGGCGGCGGGGGCTCGTATGACATCGCGAAGAAGAAATTCGGATTCAACGTCGATCCCGCACCGCCATCGGCGCCAACCGGCGTCGTGATTGATCAGGTGCACGAAGCGCTGGTTGTTGGTTGGACCGGCCTCAGCACGTCCAGCGTCGCCGACCTGCTGGGCTACCAGATCTTATGCACGCGCGGCGACGCGACCCAGGTGTTCAAGAAGGGGAGCTTCGCCAGCGCGTTCGACTCCTGCCCGACCTCGGAAACGGGATGGCCGCAGGCGGCGCTGCCCAGGACCGACTTCGTTTGCTCCGAGCTGTTGTCCCCGGCGTCGACATCATACCGTGTGAAGATTCTGGAGAACGGCATCACCTACGGCGTCGGTGTGGCGGCCATCGACAAACGAGGAAATGCCAGTTCCGTTGTACCCGACTTCAGAGTTCCCATGGCAACCAGGGACTTCTACTTCGACTACCGCAATGGCGATCCCCAGGGAAGCGCCCAGGGCGGTTACTGCGGCATCTCCGGGAACGGCTCTGGCGGCGACGGTGGATTCATCGCCACAACGCTGATCGGCCTGGCGATGTTGGCGCTGGCGCTTGGGCGACGGCGACGACAGGAAAGGTCGAAAAAATGAGCCGGAGACTTGTCACCTGCGTACTGGCAGGCGCCGCCACGCTGATCGTGATCGCGGGCCCACAGGCCGTGGCCCGGGCGCAGGTCATCCGCGGCAACGATGATCAATACAAAACCCCGCAGCGCTTCGCCCTTGAGCTGCGTTTTGGACCCTACACGCCGAACATCGACGGAGAATTCAACGGCACCGCCCCCCGCGCCCCCTACCGCGATTTCTTCGGGTCAAAGGACCGGCTGATGACCCAGATCGAACTCGACTACCAGATTCTCCGCCACGTGGGCACGGCTGGAATCGGCCTGGGCGTTGGGTATTTCAGCGCCACCGGGAAGAACCGCCTGGCCTCCACCGGCGAGATCTCCAGCGATTCTTCAACGCTGAAGGTGATCCCCTTCTCCCTGTCGGCCGTGTACAGGTTCGACTTGGCGCTGGAGCGATGGAAGGTTCCCTTGGTCCCCTACGGGAAGCTGGGACTGGACTATGCGCTTTGGTCGATCACCAACGGCAACGGCGACGTTCCGCAGGATGGCTTCGGTGGAAGCGGCCGTGGTGGAACCTGGGGTTGGCATGCGGCGGTCGGCCTGTCGCTGGTTCTCGATTTCTTCGATCCCGTGACCGCCCGCCAGTTCGACAACGACATGGGGGTCAACCACACGCATCTTTTCGTCGAGTTCGGCCACTGGGATATCAGCGGCCTGGGCGCCAAGAACAAGCTGCGCGTCGGTGACACCACCTGGGTGGGCGGACTGCTGTTCGAGTTCTAGGGGCCGGGCTCCCACCATCCGATGACCGACGGTCAGGGCCAACGCAACCTTCGGTTGGTCGTGGAGTACGACGGAACCGACTTCTCCGGATGGCAGCGACAGATCACGGAGCGGACGGTCCAGGGAACGTTGGAGCAGAAGATCCTGGAGCTACTCGGTGAAACCGTCGTGATTCGCGGCGCTGGTCGCACCGACGCCGGCGTCCACGCCGAGGGACAGGTCGCAAGCCTCCGCCTGAAGTCCAACATCCCGACCGGGGGATTTTTGCGGGGCCTCAACACCATCTTACCGAACGATCTGGCCCTGGTGGACGTATCGGAAGCCGCCCCCGATTTCGACGCTCGCTTTTCGGCGCGCGGCAAGGTGTACAGGTACCGCGTTTGGAACCATGCCGTTCGTTCCCCGAAACACGCCCGCACCAGTTGGCACGTGCGACATCCGTTGGACCTTGACGTGATGCGCGCCTCGGCCGGACTGCTGTGCGGCGAACACGACTTCCGGGGATTCCGCGCCTCCGATTGCGACCGGCGAAACACGGTGCGTGTGATTCGGCGCTTCGACATTTCCCGGCTGGGCGCCATCGTGGACATCGAGGTCGAGGCGACGGCGTTTCTGAAGAACATGGTGCGCATCCTGGCGGGCACTCTGGTGGATGTCGGGCGCGCGAAGCTTGACGTGGCGACGGTCTCGCACGTTCTAGCGTCGGGAGATCGCACGGCGGGAGGTGTCACCGCGCCGGCCCGCGGTCTCACGCTGGTTCGCGTGATTTACTGATTGGCTCGGGCGATTCTGGGTTTTGTGAAACGGTCGACGCCGCTTGCCGTTTGTCTTGTCCCGACAGGCGCGCGACCTCGTTTCTGACCTGTTCCACCAGCGCATCCCGATCCGGAACCGCCGGGCCCGTCGTGGGAATGGGTACGCCGATTTCCACGATCACCGGACCGCGGCGCACGATCAGGCTCCCGCGCGGCATCACGTAGTGCGCGCCATGGATTCCCACCGGCACGATAGGAACCCCCGCGCTCGACGCCAGGTGAAAGCCCCCCTTCTTGAACGGTCCCAGGTGCCCATCACGTGATCGCGTGCCCTCGGGAAAAATGGCGACCGAACTTCCCGAGCGAATGCGCGCGCAGGCCTGGTCGATGCTGCGACGGGCGGCCAGGGGATTCTGACGATCGATGAAAATGAACCGTCCGACGGCCATGGCCCACCCGAACAGGGGAATACGCCCCAACTGCTTCTTGGCGATGAACCGCACCTTGATCGGAAGCGCTACGAAAATCGCCCAGATATCGACGGTCGACTGATGATTGGCCATGAACACGTAGGGCTGATTGGGCTCCAGCGTCGCGTGCATCTTCACGCGCAGGGAAACCCCCGCCGTCCACAACAGCAACCGTGACCAAACCCGCGCCAGCCGCACCACGGTGTCTCCCGAGCGATCGAACGGCGCGCTTAACACCGCCAACAGTGCCCCGATCAGACTGAGTAGCACCAACAAAATGACGTGCACCAGGGAGTGCAGGAGCGTGACCGCGCGCATCACGGTTTGGGACCAAAAAGGGCGGGTGTTATCATCGGCGCGCTTTGGATTTCCGGAAGACCTATTACATTCTTCCGAATCTGTTCACGCTGTCGAACGTGTTATCGGGTTTCATCTCGATCTCGCTCTCGGCGTCGGGACAGGGCGGAACGGATCTATACCTCGCGGCTTTGGCGATCTGCTTTGGTTTCTTCTTCGACACCTTCGACGGCCGCGTCGCGCGTCTGACCAAGACGCAGACCGATCTCGGGCGGGACCTCGACTCGCTGTCCGACGTCATCACGTTCGGCGCCGCTCCGGCGTTGCTGGTCTACAAGTGGGGACTGACCAGCTTCGGGCGCTGGGGACTGTTCATCGCGGGGCTGTTTGTTTGCGGCGGCGCGATGCGCCTGGCGCGTTTCAACGTTCTGTCCCGGCGCGAGGAACAGTCTGGCCAGAAGAACCCCGGGAAATACACGCTGGGACTCAGCATTCCCGCGGCGGCGAGCGTGGTTGTCTTCCTGGTGCTGGTCACCCACAACGCGGGTGAGTTTCAGCAGATAGGCCAGGGGGTCGTGGCCGCGATCGTCTTGGGACTCTCGTACCTGATGGTGTCGCGGATTCGCTTTCGCTCCTTCAAGGATGTCCGGCTGACCAAGAAAACCGTCGGATTCGTCTTGCTAATTGCCGGCTCCTGGATCGCGATGCGGATGAACCGCGTGCATGACGCCTTTATCTTCCTGGCCCTGATCCTGGCGTACATCATTCTGGGCTTGTCCGAGGAGGTTCTATTCTTTCGTCGCAGGTTGGCGGATCGTCGCAGCGGGACCGCGGGGCCCCACACGGCGCCCCCGGCCGATGCACCCCGAGACGAAGAAGTGCTCGAGGAATTGGGCGCCTTCGACAATCAGGGTGATGCCGATGAATCTGGATCGCGGGAGACGGGGGCGGCCGCCGACGGTCTTGGCCCGACCAAGGCACCCAAGGGCGCGTAGTCACGACGGGAAAACCGCCCGAACGACCGACCGGCCGACCAACGCCGGAAGCCTGGACTAGACGTGGGCTGGACGGGCTAGACGGGGCTAAGCGCCCGACTTGGAGGAGTCGGATCCGATCGCGTCGTCGATTTCGACCAGAACGCCGTAGACGATCCCGACCGCGGGTCCCATCAAGGTCGGAACGCCTGGAAAGGCGTGTTCGGCCGAGCCGGGAATGACCGAAACGGGCAGGTGCACGCCCCCCAGCCATTTGCGCGCGGCGAAGGCGACGCCAACTCCCAGACCAAAACCGAAAACCGCTTTCAAGATCGGTGTCCAGATGGTGTCGTGGCGCCACAGCGGCCGGCCGCAAACCAGTCCGACCACCGCACCGACCGCGCCGTAAACACCGATCGCAATCCCACCGGTTGAAATACCGGCGCGGAAGGCCCCGTATCCGAACGCGGCGCCGATGAGGCCACCCTTGATCAACCCCAGGAGAAAACGACCAATCACGAAATCAGTATAGCTCAGAGGGACCGCAAGGCACCTTGCCGCCGCTGCTAAACCGCTGATGGTCTCGGCCGAGCGCGCCCGGCGCCTTGAGCCGCTGCTAGTTCCGGGCGAGCGCGCCTGGCGCCAACGCGCGCAAGGTCGCCAGGCGCGGCCGCACGGCGCCCAGGTATGCGTTGCGATCGGCGACCGGAGCCTCGCGATTGACCTGCACCTTGCTCGGATCCACGAACGCCCCGTTTCTTGTCACGCTGAAATGCAGGTGCGGCCCCGTCGACAACCCTGTGGTCCCGACGAATCCAATCACTTCCTTTTGCCGGACGGCCTTGCCGGCCTTCAGGCCGCGCGCGAACCGCGACAGATGGTAGTAGCGCGTGGACATACCGTTGGTATGGGCCACAACCACGGTATTCCCCGACCCGCGTTTCATTTCGCACGTGACGACCTTGCCACCGGCCGACGCCCAGACGGGCGTGCCGACGGGCGCGGCGTAGTCGATGCCCAGGTGTGCCCGTTCGCGGTGCAAGACCGGGTGAAACCGATGGCGATCGAACTTCGAACTGACGCGCACGTACCGAAGGGGCGTCTTCAGTAGGGTCTTGGTGATCGCCTGCCCCTTCTCGTCGAAGTAGTGTCCCTCGGCGTTGGGGCGGTTCGGTTTCCAGTAAAACGCCCGGAAGGTTCCGACCTTGCCCCCGTACTCGGCGCCCAGGATGTGTCCGTAACGATAAAACTGCCCGCCCAGATACTGCTTCTCGACGACCACCTTCCAGTGATCACCCGGGTGCGTGTCGGTATAGAAGTTCACGTCCCAGGCTAGGAGCTCGACCAGCAGACCCGCCAAAGCGCTCTTCTCGCCCGCGCCGTGCACCGACTCGTACAGCGTCGAATCGATCGACCCCGACGCCGATTCCACCTTGGTTTCGACCTGCTGATCCACGCGTGTCGCGATCCAGGCGCCGGATTGGCCCGGCGTCGCCACGAACCGGGTGACGGCGTTCGGTCGATATTCGAACGATGCGGGCTCGCCCTGTTCGTCCCGATCCACCGAATACGTCTGCCCGCCGCGAATCAGCTTCGGATCCAACAGACGCGACAACGCAGCAACGACCCGCGGCCCCTCGCTATCGAAACCCTCACGGGCCAACACGTGGCCCAGGGTGTCCGACTCACCGAACTTCTTTTCCGGATTGTTTTCCGGACTGCTTTCCGGCGACTCGAGTTGGCTGTTTGCCGGTTGGGGCGCTTCGTTGTCGTGCCCCGGGCTCCCCCCGGGTGATCCTTTTGGGGGGCCACCGCCCGACGCCATTTTGGCCTTCGTGGTTGCCTTCGATGGATGCCCTGCGGCGGGCGCGGTCGGCGCCGGTCCAATAGGTACGGGCGCCTTCGCCTTGCCGTTCCCCTGGGAGGCCAGCGGTGCGGTCATCAGCCCAGCCGCCTGCGGTGTGAGAGCCGCCGCCGCTTCGGACGCGGCCTGTTTTAGCGTGCCGCCCTTGCCGTCGGCGGCTTTGGCCATCGACGAAGGTTTCAGTACCTCGCGCGGTGCCGTGCCGCGGTTGAAAAAGAACACGTAGACGTTCACCCCCGCCAAGACGGCGAGCAGTCCGAACAGCCGGAGCGAGTTCCGTACCTCGGCTGAACGTTTTCTGCGTCGGGGGGGCACGGTTGGTGGGACCTTTGGTTCGCGGCGGACGGGCCCGAAGCCCGCGAAAACGCGTATCTTTGGCTAACACGGCCCCGAACCTGGGTCAACGTTCGCGACCGCCACCGAACCGGCAATCCGACGGTCACGCCCGCGCGCGATGTCAGGCCCGCGCGATGTCAGGCCCGCGCGATGTCACGCCCGCGCGATGTCACGCCCGCGCGCGGCGGAGCAAGTCATCCGCGTGGGCGGTCGCCTGCTTGGTCGGCGTCGCGCCCGACAGCATGCGCGCGATTTCGGCGGAGCGCTGGCGGCCATCCAGGCGTTCGATCGCGACCGTGGTCCGATCCCCGTTGACCGTCTTCGTGACACGAAAGTGAATGTCCGCGAAGACGGCGATCTGGGGCAGGTGCGTAATCGCGATGACCTGGCGGTCGGCCGAGATCGCCTTCAACTTGCGGCCGATGGTCTCGGCCGTCGCGCCCCCCACACCCGCGTCGACCTCGTCGAAGACGTACGTGGTGACCTGATCGGATTTTGCCAGGGCTTGCTTGGTCGCCAGCATCACGCGCGACAGCTCGCCGCCCGAAGCGATCTTTGCCAACGGCCGGGGTGGCTCGCCCGGATTGGGAGCGAACAGAAACCGCACGCGATCGGCCCCGCTTGGCCCTGACTCGGCGCCTTCACGCGGCTCGACCAGGATCGGCAACCGCGCCGAGCCCAAGGCCAATTCGGCAAGTACCTTGTTCACACGTTTTTCGAGACCACCCGCGGCCGCACGCCGCGAGGCCGAAAGATCATCGGCCGCCTTCCGGGCGCGCGCCGAGGCGGCTTCAAGGGCCTCCCGTCGCGCCGCGAGCCCTTCCTCGAAGGAACCTATTTCAGCCATGTCACGTCGCATCTCGGTCCCGCGCACAATCACGTCGGCCAGCGTCCCACCATGTTTGCGGGCCAGACGGCCAAGCAGAAACAGTCGTTCCTCCACCTCAGCCAGCCGCGCGGGGTCGGATCGAACGCCCTGTCCGTAGCGGGACAGATCGCGCGCGACGTCCTCGATCTGCGCTTGCGCCTCACGCAGTCGCTCGACGAACGGCACCAGCGTTGGATCCAGGCTGCCGAGGCCCGCCAACTCCCGCGCTACGCCCGCGACCTGTCCCACGACCGCCCCTTCACCCGCATACAGCACCTCTTCGCCACGGGCGACCGCCGCCTGGAACTTCTCGGCCCCGCGCAAACGTTCGCGCTCCGCTTTCAGATGCGCCTCTTCCTCGGGATCGGACAGGGCGGCCGCCTCGATCTCCGTAAGCTGATAGCGCAACAGATCCTCCCGCGCGGCCCTGGTGCGCGCGTCGGCATCGAAGCGTTCCAGATCTTCCCTGGCCGCCACCAGCACGCCATGCGCCGCCGCCATCTCGACCCGCAGCGGCTGGTTGGCGGCGAAGCCGTCCAGAATCGCCAGTTGATGATCGGGATCGGTCAAAGTCTGCTGATCATGCTGTGAGGCGATATCGATCAGCCCCCCCACCGTGGCGGCAAGTTCCGACGCCGTCGCCAGCGTCCCAGCCAGGTGCACCCGCCCACGCCCCGTCCGGGCTATCGTACGGCGAACCAGCAGTTCGCCATCGACCTCGCGCCCATCGGCGACTAGGCGTTCGCGCAACCCCGCCCCGGCCGCGAGTTCGATCGCCGCCTCCACGCGCGCCTCGTCCCGCCCGGTCCGAATCACCTCGGCGCTGGAGCGCCCGCCCCTCAACAGGCCCAACGCGTCGACGATGATGCTTTTCCCCGCGCCGGTTTCGCCGGTCAGGACGGTCAGGCCCGGCCCCAGCGCCAGTTCAAGTTCGTCGATGAGGGCGAATCCCGATATGCGAAGCAACGTGATCAAGAGCGTCTCCTTCTAGACCGTCATCGACGCGGCGAAAAGAGGGTTGCGTGGATTACGACGCCTGATCGGGTATTTCCAGAACCTGACTACGAATTTTTTGAATTTCTTGTCACCTTTCGAGGACCGGTGCCTCTGGTCCTATGGACAACATGAGAATCAGGAAAACGTGCTGGTCCCAGCGCGCCGTGTGCGGCAGCGGGGGTCCCGTCACAACCGGGCGCCGTCCCAAGATCAGGGGCACACGGTGAGAATAAACGACGTGGTCAGCGTCGAGCCCGAGGCGTTCGAATCCGCGGATCCGGACGGCACGGACGAGATGCTCGTACTACGAGCACGGACCAACGACCGCGCGGCCTTCGAGCTGTTGATGCGGCGGCACAACCAGCGCGTGTACCGCGTCGTGCGTTCCGTGCTGCGCGATCCCACCGAGATAGAAGACGTCATCCAGCAAGCCTACTTGCAAGCGTTCCTTCACCTGGACCAGTTCGACGGGACCGCGCGGTGGTCGACCTGGGTCTGTCGCATCGCCATCAACGAGGCGCTCGCGCGGCTGAGGCAGCGAAGCCGATTCGTATCCAGCGACGACGCAATGAGCGAGGGGGCCATGGCGAATCTCTCGAGACTGTCAACTGGCGATCCAGAACGTGAAGCGGCCGGTCGGGAGTTTGGTCAAATGGTCGAACAGGCCATTGACGGGCTGCCGGAAATATACCGTGCCGTCCTGATCATGCGGCAGATCGAGGGCATGACGACCATCGAGACGGCGGCGGTTCTGGACGTGGAGCCCGATGTCATCAAGACGCGCCTTCATCGTGCCCGCGCCGCCCTACGCACCGCGATCGAGAACCGGGTCGGCGGACAGATGAAGAACGCGTACACGTTTGGCAACGAGCGCTGCGACCGCGTCGTGGCTGCCGTCCTCACGCGGCTGAAGCTCGGGGAGTGACTCTATCCCGCGCCCGCAGCGGCGCACGCTTCTTTGGCGGTCTGAACGTCAGGGCGACCCAACGATGGTAGGCGCGCCCGAGTGGAGCGCGACTGGATTTCGCGCGCGTTCTGTCACCTTTCATCCGCTGTCGACTCTGGCTAGGTGTGCATTGTCTCGATCTGATCCGCGCAAAAAAGACGCGACGGCTGTCGCGATGAAGAGAGCCGGCCGGCCGGGAACGGGAAGGCACGGCGCACGTTGCCCGTACGAACAAAAAGGAGATACCGATGTCATATTTACGCTGGAACCGTGGAATCATTCGCAGTCGGAGGCCGTGCGCGAAGGAGGTCCGCGCCAAGACCCCGCCCCGACGCACCTACGCGACCCTGCCGAGCGCCGGGTGTCTGATCGCCCTTCCCTTCCTGTTGTGGGCCTGTGGCAACGACGCCATGAGGACGCCGACCGTGGACACCGTGTTGGCGGCGGAAGGGAGGGATATTTTTCGGCTTGAAACCTTCGGCGACGAATCATTCTGGACCGACACCCTCAAGATGAACGAGGTTATCCAGGCGGCCGTTGATCCCACGACCGCTCTCTCCGTAGGTTTGAAGGTTGATTCGGAAGCGCTGCCCCCCGCCGTCGTGCAAGGCGTTCAAGACGGCTCGATCAGCCTGACCAGCCCGGCCACCACCCTGGCTTTGTTGAAACTGAACGCTGTCGTGGGTCTCGTCGGTACCGTGGAGACCATCGGGGGCACGGACACCCTGACCCGCGTCGGTATCACGTGCGCGCTTTGCCATTCAACGGTGGACGACTCCTTCGTCAAGGGAATCGGCAAGCGACTGGATGGCTGGGCCAACGTGGACCTCAACCCGGGGGCCATCATCGCGCTTTCGCCGGCGGTCCCCGCCGCCAACAAGGCAGTCTACAATTCGTGGGGAGCGGGAAAGTTCGATCCCAGGTTCAACCTGGACGGGATGAACGGCCCACAGGTGATTCCTCCAGCGTATGGATTGCTGGGGGTAAACCGCATCACGTCGACGGGGGATGGGGACAACATCGCCTACTGGAATCGCTACGTGGCGGTCACCCAGATGGGCGGGCATGGATCGTTCATGGAGCCGCGCACGGGCGTGAACGTGACGAATCCGTCCGACGATCGGGTGTCGTCCAAGCTGCCCGCCTTGCAGGAATACCAGCTGAGCATCGCCGCTCCCGCTCCGCCCGCCGGTAGCTTCGACACGGCCGCGGCCGCGCGCGGGAAGCAGGTCTTCAACGGCGCGGGACAGTGCGCCAGCTGCCACACCGGCACGATGTTCACCGATGCGAACAGCAAGCTGCACGATCCCAGCGAGGTCGTGAGTGAACCGGAACCTAATGGAGTGCCGAGCTACGCTTCGCGCAGCGCGACGAAGCAATACCGGACGGCGCCGTTGCGCGGAATCTGGCAACACCCGCCGTATTTCCACAACGGAAGTGCTGCCACGCTTGAAGTGGTGGTGCAGACCTACGACTCCCGCAAGGCTCTGGGGCTGACCACCGAACAGAAGGGCGACCTCGTCCAGTACCTAAAGTCCCTCTAGCGAGGCGGCGCGCGATGAGCACCCGTGGCCCAGCACGCCACGGGTGCCGTCGGGACAACGCCATCCGGGACACCTCCGGCTTAGCTCTGCCGTTCGCCCCAGGACAGCTTGTCGTGGAGGATGGCGAAGAACGTGCTGCTGCCCCGATAGATGCGCAGCGGACGTTCCGCCTTGCGCACTTCGATCGATTCACCCGGCCCCAACGCCCGGCCCCACTGCCCGTCGATGGTCAATTGTGCGCTGCTGGCCGACACGTTCGTGACGACCAACTGGTTGTCGGCCCTGACGACCAACGGACGGTTGGTCAGCGTGTGAGGGCAAATCGGCGTCAGGACCATCGCTTCCAGATTGGGCGTCAATATGGGGCCGCCGGCGGCCAGGTTGTACGCGGTCGATCCAGTGGGCGTTGACAGGATCAGACCGTCGCCCTTGTAGATCGTGACGACTTCACCGTCCAGACGCGCCTCGAAGTCCAATAGACGCGCCATGGCGGGCTGACTGATGACCGCGTCGTTCACCGCGTTGCGGGTTTCGATGATGGCGCCGTCTCGCGATCGCACCGTCACCGACAGACGCATGCGCTCGTCCACCGTCAGCCGCCCTTCACAGGCCTCCTCAATCGCGGCGACAGCTTGGGCGCGCGCGAAGAGGGTGATGAACCCCAAACTTCCCAGGTTCACGCCAAACAGCGGCACGCCGTGGTCGGACACCAAGCCCGCGCCAAACAGGAATGTCCCGTCTCCGCCCAGGACGACCAGGGCGTCGGTGCAGGTGCCTAGTGCACCCGGCGCCACGACCCGGGCGCCTGGAAGCGCGGACGCGTCCTCCGTACACACGACGATCGAACACTGTCTGCGCAACAGCACGGCGGCCAACTCGACGGCGAGTTCACGCGCTTCGGGCTTGCCTCGCTTGAGCAGAAACCCAAATCGCATCGCCGGCAGTATAACCGGCCGGCCGGCGAACCGGTCGCCGGCGCGCTAAGCCGCGGCCAATTCGTAGAAGATCGTGATCGACAGGCAGTGAAACTCGTTATCGGAACTTTGAGTCACGACCTTGTCGAGAATCTTGGCGCGCGGATTGTCCTGAATCCATCTGGTCAGCACCGCCCCCAGTTCCTCACGATCCTTGGCTTTTGTCGCCGTAAAAACCTTCGCCCCGCTGAGCATGTCGTAGGCTCCTTTTCCGTTCCCTGACAGTATCGTCATGGCCCCTCGTCACCATGATGAGGACAGCCCGTATTTCGGTTCTGTTTCTGGATGCGGCGCAACCCGTCGTTGCGAAATCGCCTTACGGGCGCGGATACTTGTACGAAATGTGATCGAGTTACAAGTGCGAAGCCACCGATTTGTCGGCTTTTTCCGAGTTTTTTTGACGTCCGACTTACAGATTAGACCTGATGGTGCTATCGTTTTTTACTGGATTTACGGATATTTTACGACCTCCTCCGTCGGTCGTTTTCGACCGACGCCAGGACATTTCGAGGATGCACCTTGACGGAGCCCTGCCCCCGGTGTTGACTACCGGCCCCTTTTCCCAATTCCCGATTACGGAAGGACGATCGCTTGGAGACACTGCTTGGCCGGCCGCTCGAAGTCGAGGTTCGCGACTCGATCGAGAAGGCAATGAAAATTCTGAAGCAGAAGATGTCGAAGGAAGGCATCCTTCAAGAGATCAA
>JANOJB010000214.1:0-3952 GCA_031407985.1 Pseudomonadota bacterium
TCAGGCACGTTGAAGGGACCGTATTTGACGAAGGACAACCGGCGCATGCTGGACGGCGCCAGCACCGTGTTCCTGGGCAGCGACGCCAGTCACCCCGGCCAGGGTGGGCAGTCGTTCTACGAGGAAAACGGACAGCTCTACATGGTGTATCACGCGTACACGAGGCCGACGGGCGATCCGCTGATCAGTGTCCGGCCGGTCTTCTTCGACAGCGCGAATTGGCCGACGTTGGATCCGTGCCTGGCCGTCAGGTGACCGTCCACGGTTGAAATTCGCCGACTGGCGTCAATGACGTGCCCGCCGCATGATGCCGGCCATGCGTGCGTCGACCCTGATTGCCATCGTCGGAAGCGCGGGGATCACGGCCTGTACCACCGTTCCGGCGCCGCCGCCGATGCAGGCGCCGCCGCCCGTGCGCCCATCCGAGATTGTGGCCGCGCCCGTGCCCGCTGCTGTTCCCGTTTACGCGGCGGTTTCACTGGATGGCGTTGCCGACGGAATCAATCACTACCGCAACCGAAACGGATCGGACTACGCGAGGTACGTGCCCGAGCAGATCGTCGAAATCGCCGAGAACGTGTTGCTGTATCAGCGGGGCAACGGCGGCTGGATCGAGAACCAGGATCCGACGCGCATGCTTGGCGCGGACGAGCGCGCCAAACTGGCCGTCGAAAAGGCCAAGCCCCCGATCAGTTTCGATAACCGCAACATTTCTTCGCAGGTGGAATACCTGGCCGCCGTGTTCGAGCAGACCCACGACGTGCGCCACCGCGCGGCGGCACTGCGCGGCCTGGACGCGATCCTCGCGCATCAGGTTGCATCTTGCGGTGGTTGGCCCCACACCGTTCCCGCCAGCGAGCCGTATCACGCGCACATCACCATCGCGGATGACGTGACGGCGGGTCTGCTGGGGGTCCTGCGCAAGGTTGCCGCCGGAACGCCGCCTTTCGCGTTCGGCATCCTGACCTTGAGCGCGCGGGCGCGGCAGGCGGTCGAGCGTGGCGATGCCTGCCTGTTGCGCCTGCAAGTGACGCAGCAAGGGAAGCTGGCCGGCTGGGCTGGGCAATACGACGCCCAGACATTGCGGCCGGCGCAGGGGCGGTCCTACGAACTGCCATCGATCGTCGCGCAGGAAACCACCGAGATCGTTCGCTACCTGATGGGCATCGACGCGCCATCCGCCGACGTGATGCGCGCCATCGAAGGCGCGGTGGTCTGGCTTGACCGATCGAAGCTGACGGGCGTGCGCATCGAAACCTTTGCCGCCGCGCCGATGAAGTACAAATTCCATTCGTCGACGACCGATCGCCGCCTGGTCCAAGATCCGGCGGCGCCCCCGCTGTGGGGGCGTTTTTACGATCTGACGGACAATACCGTCGTGCTGGCGAACCGGGACGGCAGGCGCGTCCAGGCATACGGGGACGTCGCGCGTGAGCGGCGCACCGGTTATGCGTGGTACGGCGACTGGCCGGCCAAGCTTCTGACCGAGGAGTATCCCGCCTGGAAGGCGAAGGCACGGTCCCACCGAAGCGCGCCTGACCTGAACCAGATCGTGGCCCCGGCGGGGGGGACTGTCGGGTTCGCCGCCGTCGATCTGGCTAGCGGCCGCAAGCTGGGATTGCGCGAGCACCAGAGGTTCCCCATGCAAAGCGTTTTCAAGCTGCCGATCGCCGTCGCGGTGCTGGTCCAAGTCGACGCCGGCAAGCTGGACCTTGGCCGGGTGATCAAGCTCGGGAAGGCGGACGCGCGCGGTGGCGTCGCGGGAGGCATCGTGGTGCCGGGACAGCGGACCATCGGCGAGCTGCTGGAAGCGATGGTGGTCAACAGCGACAACGTCGCGTGCGACAAGTTGCTGGCGCTGTTGGGTGGACCGCGCGTGGTCGACGCGCGCATGCGGACGATCGGTGTCGACGGAATGACGATTCGGTTTTCCGAGCGGCAGATGGGGGTGACAAAGGCCGACAACACCGCCACACCGACCGCGATACTGGCGTTGCTGGGCAAGATCGCGCGCCGGGAACTGGGTCTGTCGGAGGCGGGCGCGAATCGACTAGCGGATCTCTTGGTTCGTGTCGCAACCGGGGGGAAGCGCCTGAAGGGCGCCCTGCCACCCGGCACCATCGTCGCCCACAAGACCGGTACGTCACGCACGGAAGGCGGCAAGACCGACGCCACCAACGACGTCGGGCTGATCTCGCTGCCGAACGGGAACCTGTTCGCCATCGCCGTGTTTGTGCACGCCTCCCCGGCGGACGAGGCGACGCGCGAGGGCGTGATCGCGCAGCTGGCGCGGGCTGCCTACGACACGTTCAGCCTCAAGGGGCAGTGACTATGTCGGAAACGACACAGGTGGCCGTCAGGTGATCGTCGACGGTGGTTGATTCGCGGCTGGCTACGGGCCTGTGGAGCAAAGCGACGCTGGGGAACCTGCGTCCGGGCTAATGCACCCGGCTCCGTAGGCGAAACAGCAGCCCAGGCTTTCCGGACATCCGCCGACGATTCCCGTTAACGACCCAGCCTTGGGGCAATAACACTTGGTTCCCTCACAAACCCCGCGACAGGGCATTCCATTGCAGCAAGACACGGACTCCCTCTCAAATTTCGGCGCGGGACTGCAGTCTCCTGGCCCCGATCCCCCGACTCCTGATCCTCCACCTCCGGTTCCCGATCCAATCGTGCCCGCGTCCCCTCTCGTAACGGTCGCGTGTCCCCCCACGCCTCCCGTTGATGCGGCCATAGCACCGCCAGCGGCTGCTTTTCCGCCGTCCGAATCGAGGGCGCGCTTGCCGGTGCATCCGGCCAATCCGATCAGGAACGCTAGGCATACAACGTGCGCTTTATTCTCCATGAGTACCCCCATCAGAATCCAAACACCGCCGCGCCGACGTGCATATCAGCGTTCATTCCCCCCTGCCATCGGCAACCTGGTCCATTGACCGTGTAGGGTGCGAACAAACGACCGTCCTGTAAAGCGTAGGAGTACGCGTGAGGGAGTTCGGCGTACGGACCCACGTGTTCGATCCGCGCCCGGCAATCGCCGCGATCTTCCATGAGATCAGACTAGCGAACCGCATTTGATTCGGCTGCGGAGTTGGGGGCAGGGTCGGCCATTCAATGCCTGGCTATTCGGTACCCCCTGGGGGATGCTCGGCCGCAGCCTATGTTTGAACAAGCCTTCAAGAATATCGACGACGTTCTGTGGAAAGAGGCGGGCTGCACGACCGAGCTCGACTACACGGAACAGACGTCCTGGCTGCTGTTCCTGAAATACCTTGACGGCTTGGAGCAAGACCTGGCCGACGAGGCGGCGCTGAGCGGGAAGAAGTACAGCTACATCCTGGACAAGGCCTACCGCTGGGAAACCTGGGCGACCCCCAAGGGCAAGGACGGGAAGGTCGACCACAACAAGGCATTGACCGGCGACGATCTGCGCGACTTCGCGGACCGTAAGCTGTTTCCGTATCTGCACGCCTTCAAACAGAAGGCCAGTGGGTCCAACACGATCGAATACAAGATCGGGGAGATCTTCGGCGAGATCAAAAACAAGATCCAAAGCGGTTACAACATGCGCGAGATCATCGATCACATCGATGCCTTGCGTTTCCGTTCGCAGGCCGAGAAGCACGAGCTGTCGCATCTGTACGAAGCGAAGATCAAAAACATGGGGAACGCCGGGCGCAACGGCGGCGAGTACTACACTCCGCGGCCCCTGATTCGCGCGATTGTGCGGGTGGTGCAGCCGAAGATTGGCGAGCGCATCTATGACGGCGCGGTGGGATCGGCGGGGTTCTTGTGCGAGGCGTATGACTATCTGAAAGAGACGCATCCGAAACGCACGACGGCGCAGGATCGGACGCTTCAAGAGCGAACGTTCTACAGCAAGGAGAAGAAGTCGCTGGCGTACGTCATGGCGATCATGAACATGATCCTGCACGGCATCGAAGCGCCGAAC
>JANOJB010000249.1:0-6540 GCA_031407985.1 Pseudomonadota bacterium
CCATGCGCTTCCTGGCCGGTGTCATACTCATTCCCGGCCTGCTATCGGCGCAGCGCACAGTCAACGCCCCCAACCAGCGCGAAGCCCCATCCACCCAAATGCCCCGATCCTCCCACGACCTCGCCCCGCCTATCAACGACCGCGAATTCATCCGTCGCCAAGGCTCCGTCCTCACCCTCAACGGCCTCCCCTTCCGCTTCCACGGCAACAACGTCTATTACAATCAGGCCGACATCGTCTACGGCCGCATTGCCGCCGTCGAAGAATCCCTCGACAAAATGGCCTCCCTCGGCATGACCGTCGTCCGCGCCAACGCTCACAACGACCACGAACCCGCCCGCGATCCCGCCGCTATTCAAAGCCAGCCCGGCGTCTATTCCGAACCCAACCTCGTCGCCCTCGACCGCTCCATCGCCATCGCCAAATCCCGCAACATTCGCCTCATCCTCAAATTCACCAACAACTGGGAAGCCTACGGCGGCATCCGCCGCTACGTCGCCTGGCATCTGAATAGGACGCCCACACAAAGCGAGTACGGCCTCTTCTACACCGAACCCAAGATCAAGGGCTGGTTCCAGGACTACGTCCGCACCATCATCAACCGTAAAAACACAATCACCGGCATCACGTACCGCGACGAACCCGCCATCCTCGCCTGGGAACTCGGCAACGAACTCCGCAACCCCGGCGGCGCCAACGCCCTCGTTGCATGGACCGCGGAAATGGCGGCGTACATCAAACAGCTTGACAATAACCACCTGATCGCCGACGGTGGCGAAGGCTTCGATGACCAACCCGGCGCGTACCTCGGTCTATCGAACGACTATCCGATTCGGGGCGACGAAGGCACCAGCTTCTCGAAGCTGGCTGCCCTGCCCGAGTTGGACATGGTCAGCTACCACCTCTATCCCAAAAGCTACGGCCTCGAATCCCCACGCGACACGGAGATCTGGATTCAGCGCCACCAGGCCATCGCCAGCGTTTACGGGAAGGTGGCCTATCTTGGCGAATGCGGCTACGTCGCCTCGGACGCCGAACGCGCCCACAGCTACGATGCCTGGCTACGCCAGCTGTTCGACGAGAACGGGGGACCTCTTGGGCTGATGTGGCAGTTGTTGCCGAACGCCCGCCTGGCGAACGATCAGTTCTCCGTCTACTCGCGGAAGGACCGCGCGACAGCGTTTGTCCTGTCACGCTGGGGCCGGGCGTTGCGGTAAGCCACCCGGTACGAAAAAACACCACCCTCGGATGCCCGATGGTGGCGTTCTTCGTGACACCTGCCGGAAGGCCCGGCTGGCCGAACCCGATCTACAGCGGCTCACCAGCGCCCGGCAGTCGCATGCGGAAGGACTTAGACCGCACGGCCGAGAACAACATCTCGGTAACCGAGAAGTTCGGGTCCTTGTCGGCCGCCTGCTTGACCGCCAGCTGAATCGAGCCCTTGTCGGCCTCGACCTCCATGCGCCCCAAGAAATAACGGAACCACTGCCGACCAAGGCAGGTCTTAACCTCATCGCTGGTGGCCAGAAAATTCGCCAGTTCGATGGCGTTCTTGAACGAGTAAGTCGCGCCCCCCGGGGTCATGCCCGTGCCCGAAGCATCCACCATCTGACCATTTTCCATGGTCCGGTACTGGCCAACACCGTCGTAGTTTTCGAAGGCAAAACCCAGCGAGTCGAAGTTCTTGTGACAACCCACGCAGGCCGGGGAGGCGTGCACAGCAAACTGCTGGCGCGTTGTCACGATAGTCTGGCCATCAACCTTGGGTGGTTCAGGAACATTCGCGATCGGCGCAATCCTGGGTCCGCATAGGATCTGCTCCCATACCGCCAGGCCCCTTCGGACGGGGAAGGATCCCCCAGGGGCGCCCATGGTCGACTGAAACGCCGCCTGGGTCAGAATCCCAGCACGCTGTGCCGGATTCAGGTCGACCTTCTGCATGGCCGCCCCGGTGACGCTGACGCCGTACACGATGGCGGTCGACTGGTTGACGTAGGCGTAGGGTGCCGTAAAAAGCGTCTTCAGGCTTCCGTCTCCACCCAGGAACACCGACGATATGAAGTTCTGAATCTCGGGCTCAAGCGCGGCCTTGAACGCCTCGGTCACGAACGGATACAAGGTGGTGTTCTTGGCGAGCTGTTCAAGGTTGAGGTACAGCAGCCACTGCCGATGGAAGTCGTACAGCGCGCTTATGGCCTTGGTCTTGTCGGTCAGCAGCCTCACCGCCTGGGCCGCCACCTGCTCCGGCGTTGTCAGCTGTCCCATATCCGCCGCGGTCAAAAGCGCCTCATCCGGCATCGACTTCCACAGGAAGTAGGACAACCGCGACGCAATCTGATGAGGCGTCAATGAAACCAGGGTTCCGTCCTTGACCGGTTTCGTCGGTCCCATCTCCCAGTGGTACAAGAAATTCGGCGACTGCAACATCGCCTTGACGACCCAACCAATCGCGTTTGTGAAGTCGGCGGCGACATCCACCCCACGTGCCGTGGTGAATACCGTCATGAGATCGGTTTGCTCGACGGCGGTCACCGGGCGCCGAAAGGCACGACGACCGAACGTGGTGATGAAGGACCGGGCACAGGTGGTCTCGGCCGTTCCGGCTGCCGGGTTGGTGCAGGGAATCAGCGGCGTCAGTCGATTGGCGGTGATCGCCCGGTCGACAATCGCCAGCGATTCGGATTCGACGTCCGTGATCACCAGCTTGGCTACATCGGTCGGGGCCTCGAAGCCCTGGGTGGTCGCGTTGTCGGGAGCCCAGTCCGTGGCCGGGTTCGACGTGTCGCCCAGAAGGTCGCGAATCGTGTTGTTGTACTCGCGGTGGCTAAGTCGGATCAGCGGAAGCGGACCCGCGCTCTCGGGAACCAGAACGGCGGTAATGGGCGGTACAACCACAGGAGGTGTGACAACGACGGGTGCCCCTCCCGTGCCGGGCTGCACAGGGCCGCCGCCGGTGCCGGTCACGACACCAGCGCCGCCGCTTCCCGGCTGAACCGGCGTCCCGGAACCTCCACTTCCAGCTGGCCCAGCGGAGCCGCCCGACCCCACCGGGGTCGTCCCGGGAGTCGACGACGTGATGGATGCTGTGCACGCAAGAACAGGCGCCAGGAAGATCGCAAACGCGAGATTCAACCGTCGGACAAACAAAGGTTTCATATCTGCCTCCATCCGTGGGTTCATCGCGCCCTACCCCTTCAGCGCGGCCAATTCGCCGCCGTAGCTGGTCTCTCCGAACGTCGTCGTCGGAACGTCCATCGCGTTGGCGATGGAGACCAGAAGGTTGTTGTTCCGGATGCCCGTCAGCTTCAGGCTGCGCCCCGTCTTGAAGACACCACCGCAGCTGCCAGCGACGATGGCCGGCACGCCCGTGTATTCGTGAATACCGGTTCGCATGTTGTTCATCGCCACGAAGACCGAACTGTCCAGCAACGTCTTGCCGCCGGCCTCGGTAACGTTCTTGAGCGCGCCAATCGCGTAGGCGGCCTGGTCCATGAACCATTTGTCGACGGTGACCTTCTCGGCGCCGTTTCGGTGGGCGATCGAGTGGTGGGCGTTGATATCGCCGGTATTGCCGTCCTGACCGCCTGTCTTGAAGCCAAGGTTGCCAAGAATCACATCGGGATTTCCCTGATCGCCCAGTTGAAGAACAACAAAACGGGTGGCGTCCGCCGCGAACGCTGCCACCGAGATGTCGATGTGCATCTTCGTGACGGCCGGAAAGTTCTCCGCGAGCTTGGTCGCCGCGCTTGCCAGCGTCGGGGTCAGCGTCGGAGGCTGACAGGCCGTCCCCGCCGGGGGCGGAGTCACCGTGCCGCCCGCGCCACCGGCTCCCGTCGTGGTTGTTGCCTGCAGGGTCATCTCGATTTCCCGCACGAACGTCAGGTGACTGTCGATCCGCGCACGATCGGCGACTCCCACGCTGGCCGAGAAGCGGTTCAGATCCTTAATGACGTTGTCGAGAACGCTCTTGCGCATCAATTTCGTCTTGTCCACGACCACCACCGGCGTCGTGCCCGGAGTCGTCGGCGTCGTGGTCACCGGCGTGGTACCGGTAAAGACGGTCTTGAACACCTTGAACGGATCGAACTCCGGAATCACCGCCTGGGCGGCCCCGGTCCATGACAAGCGGGCCGTGCTGCGCGACCAGGACTGAAGGTTCAGGGTAGGGATCCCCTTGTAGCCTTTGGTCTTCAATGCGTTGGCGACGTATTGATCGATCGAAATACCACCGGCGACGTTGTTGGCGGTGCTGCTTCCAAAGGATTGGTAGTGCTTCCCGGTCAACATGCCCTGGAAACAGGCATGCCCAGAAACCTCTCCGCCGCTGGGATTCGGTGAATCCCTGACGAAGTCGTAGTTGAGACCGTCGAGGAGAATCATGTCGGCGCGATACGGCTCCAACGACGACATGAACGCGGGCAGGGTGAAATTGTCCCCTGTGGTCGCCCACGCCGAGCCGGTCTTGCTGATCATGCCGTTTGGCCACACCATGATGAACGCGCGCTTGGGTCCAGATGTCCCCGCACAGGCGGCGTAGGCGTGCTCCACCTCCAACATGGGCAAGAGGGCGGGTCCAACACCTAGGCCCTTGAGTAACGTTCGACGGGAGAAGCGATCAATTCGGCTCATGGGAATCACCTCCGGGTACGGAGAGACTATGTCGAGCTAACCCTTTGGCTTCCTTACCGTGCTGGCGTCGGTTCCCCGCCAAAGAAGCGTTTCACCTACATTGTCTTCCGCCTACCATGTTCCGACTGCGATTCATCCTGGCGGTGATTTGTTTTTTGCCGCTGCCATCGGTGGGATGCGGACGCAGTAGGGCCGCCAAGGGCACAGGAGGTATGGCGGGCGATGGCCAGGCGGGCATGACCGTCCGGGGAGGCTCGACCGGGGCCGGGGGCACCGCGGGGGGGGCGGTGGCGGTCCACGCGTGGCCGCGTTGGCCCATGCCCAATCAGCCCGGCAGCGACCTGCCCAATCCCCAGAATTACGTTGTCTTGACGGTCAACTCGGAAGAGATCGTCCGCGATGAGGTGACCCAGTTGCACTGGCAGCGACGCCTGGACCCACGTCGGTTCACCTGGAAGGATGCCATGGCGTACTGCGACACTCTGAAACTGGCGGGTTGGGACGATTGGCGCCTGCCGTCGCGGATCGAGCTGGTGTCGCTGTTGAACCTGGCATACACGGATCCCAGCATTGACGGGGTGGCCTTTCCCAACACGCCCGGAGAGTGGTTCTGGACCGCGTCCCGGCAAGCAAATGATCCCGGTCGGGCGTGGTTCGTGTATTTCTACTTCGGCTATCCGGACACCGATCCGGACACCAACCAGTACCCGGCACGCTGTGTTCGTTGAGTCGCGCATGATCCGAAAACGATTTGCAATTTGCGTCGCCGCCGCCGGAACCGTCGTGGCGGTCTTCCTCGGATCGCGCGGATATGGTCAGACCGAGACGAGTCGCTACGATATCCAGACCGAAGTCGTTCGGGATTTGAACACGCACCTGACCTGGCAACGCATGATCCCGGCGGGAACGTTTTCATTCGACGCCGCGACGCGGCTGTGCGCGGATCTGGCACTCGGCGGCCACGACGACTGGCGGGTGCCGTCGATGCAGGAATTTCAGTCCATCGTCGACGAGAACCGCAGCCTTCCGGCCATCGATGTCGTCGCTTTTCCCGATACGCCCAACGGGTTTTGGAGCGGAACCCGTTGGGCGGGAACTCCCCTGCTGGCCTGGCACGTTGACTTCGACACGGGAAGCGCTGCCTACGACACCGGAACGACCAACTACCACGTGCGATGCGTCCGCTGGGAACCGTGACGGGCCCGGTCGGCCCATCCACGGACAACGTCAGGGAGGCGACGCGGTGGCGTCAACGGAGCCGACGCGGCACGCCAGGACAGCGCCATTTTTCTGTCATGTGCCCAAAACGGCTAGTATAATCGCGCCTGTCGATTGGTTTCCCCGACGGCATGGTCCTTGCGAAGGCAAGGTCCCAACCGAAGGAAGGAACCCATGAACTCGCTCATGCCGGCCAGGAAGACATCCCCCCGAAACGTGGCAGTGCCCGCGGCAGTGCCCGCGGCAGGAACCGTGGCGGCGGCCGAACTCGAAGCCGAGGTCGCTCGGCTCGCGCGACAGAACATGACCCTCAAACGGGCCATCGCGCGGCTCCAGGTCTATCGAGCGATGGCCTACCGAGATCCTCTGACCAGCCTTTGGAACCGGCGCTATTTCGAGGAGCGCCTCAAGGAGGAATTCAGCAGGTCCCGCCGGGCTGGCGCCGGACGGCGTTTCTCGGTGGCGATCATCGACATCAACGGATTCAAAGACATCAACGATCAACACGGCCACCAGGCGGGCGACACCCTGTTGAAGTGGGTTGCCGAGTTCCTGGTCGCCCACCTTCGCACGCATGATGTCCCCTGCAGGACTGGCGGCGATGAGTTCATGCTCTTGCTCCCCGATCTGTCCGCCGTTGATTGCGCGCCGGTGATAGCACGACTGCGTGACCAGCTTGCCCACGCCAACACT
>JANOJB010000255.1:0-6349 GCA_031407985.1 Pseudomonadota bacterium
ACGCCGTAAAATGACGCCATCAAGTGCAAGGCGCTGGCCTGCACCAGCCGATCCCGTTGCTTCCGCGAGCCAGAGTCGATGCTTCTGACGATGCAGATCTCGGGTGCCGCGAAACCTTAAGACAATGTCCGGTGCGGCCGCAGGGGGCAGGTCGAATCGCGCCGGGTGACCGCGCGTCGTCGGGTTCTACCCGCGCAGCGCTTCGGGAAGCAGGCGCGTCGGTGTACCTGTGTACGTGATCCACAACTGGTGCGCGGCGCGCGTCATCGCGACGTGCAACAGGCGGCGCGCGTCGTCGTTCACGGGGTACGACGCGTCGGTCGCCTCCAGCAAAATCACGATGTCGAACTCCAGGCCCTTGGTTTGGCGCACGTCGGTGACGTCGATACCCGCCGTGAAGGGGAAGTCTTGATCCGCGATGATGCGCACCTGCGGAACCTCGGCCTCGACCAGCGCGTCGAAATAAAGCCGCGCCTGCTCGGGGTGTCGCGCGATCAGCGCCACGGACGCGGTCGGCTCGGCGCGAATCAATTCGACCAGGGCGTGCGACAGAAATTCCGTCGCTTCGCCGGCCGATCCGAAGCCGAACGATTCGATCGGCGCGCCGGTGCGTGGGGCGACCGGCCGCACGTCGCCAACCAGCGGGCCCAGCACGTGTTCCGCGCCGTCGACAATTTCACGCGTCGATCGATACGACACGCGCAGCGGTTCGACGCGTTCGTGCGGGATGCCGAGATCGTCCAGCATCTGCGACCAGCTGGAGAAACCGTGTTCGGGCGCTATTGCCTGCGCGACATCCCCGGCCAGCGTGACCGAGCGCTGGCGCGTGGTCGTTTCCAGCAACACGGCCAGTTCGATCGGCGAGAAATCCTGGACCTCGTCGACCATCAGGTGCTCGATCGCCAGCGGACCGCGTGGACCGGACAGGGGACCCCGCTGAATCTGATGGAGGCGCAGCAACAACGCGTCGTCTTCGGGATCCAGTTCATATGGCTGCGCGTCCTCGTCGGGATCGTGGCCACCGGTGCGCAGCCGATCGCGTTCGACACACCAGCGGTGCACGTCGTCCAGTTGGCCCGATGAAAACAGGCCCGGCGCGTGGGTATCGAAACCAGCGCCCAACGCCTTGCGATCCGTCAGCAGGGCCGCCCATTCGCCGACCACGTCGCGCGATCGTCCGCGCATCCGACGCCCGGCGGTCTCGACGGCGTTGCGGGTGGCGGGATCAATCGCGCCTGCCGCTTTCACCCATTGCGCAAGCGCTGTCACACGCGCATCGATGGGCATCGGCGCCGGCTTGTCCCAGAAGGCCAACACGTCGTGGCCGCCCGGCCGATCGGTAAGCTCGCGCGCAAGCTCGGCGCGGCACCAGTCGGCGATCTGCCGTTGGCGGTCGGCCAGAATCTTCAACATCGATCCGTGCGCCTTGGCGCGCATCACGATGGGCGGCGTGTCGTCGGTCAGCGGGGCCTGCAACGTGGGAAACGTCGCGCGCCGCACGTCGCCCGCCCAATCCAGGAATGTCCGCACCGGCACGCCGGGAACGTCCAGCGAAGGCAACACGCGTGACACGTAATTGGCCAGAGCCCGCTGATAGACGACCACCAGCATGCGGTCGAACCGAAAACGCTGCGGATCGGCGAAGGCCAGAAAGGCGATCCGATGCAGGCCGATGGTGGTCTTGCCGCTGCCCGCCGATCCCTGCACGGCGATCAGTCCCGACGATGGACGCGTGACCAGTTCGAATTGGCGCGGATCGATCAACGCGGCGATGGCGGGCAGATGGCGATCCGCGCGACGGGTGCCGGTTTCGTCCAGGCCCAGACGGCCACGCGTCGCCCCTGGGGGGGACGCGCCGGTGTCCGCCGCGGACGGGCCGCCGGGTCCCCACGCGGGGGCGCCACCTGGTGCGTGGTCGCGCGTGGCAGCACCACCGGACGATGCGGATCCCGTCGACGCGGCGGGGGTCAGGGTCGCCGTGCCGTCGCGCGCGACGGACAACCTCGCCTGCGTCGCGCCGATCTCGCGCCAGGATCCCGTTTGCCGATCGCGCGCGTAGGTTCCCGCCGGCGACGATACGCGGCGCAGCTCGCTGTCCACGATCGCCACCGTGCGGCGTGCCAGGATTTCGCCCTCGACGACGCGATCCCCTAGGCGCTCCTCGTAGGCATCGCCTTCCTCGTAACGGTAGAACAGCCGCGACACCGGCGCGTTTCGCCAGTCGACGATTTGCACGCCGCCGCCCGGCTCGACGTAACTGCGCGCGCCGATCAGGACATCGCGCCGTCGACCACCTTCCTCCAGGCGCAGGTGTCCGAAATAGGGCGACTTGCGGTCGGGCGGCGGCGAATCACCCTTGCCGCGTTGTTTGGACAGCGCCTCGATCCGGTGCATCTGCTCCAACAGGGATCCCTGGTCTTCGGGCTTGGCTTCCGCCAGCGCGTCGCGCAGCTCGATCAGCTGTCCCATGTCGTCGACCTGGGTCCGAATCCGTCGTGGCGCCGCGTCCAGCTTCTTGAGGACGATCTTCAGAAGGGACAGCTCCTCGGCGACGATGGGCGGCTCCGGGGGGCCGGGCTGGGCACCGGCGCTGTCGGCGCGGGCTGTCTCGGTGGCTCCGGTTCCAGCGGCGGTGGGCGCCGTGGGCGCCGACATGACCGGCTCGGTTGTCGGTTGATTGCGTTCCACGGGACCGGCCAGCATAGCGGCGGGTGGGGGCGCTGTCACCACGGTGTTGTGACACGCAAGGCACCCATCCTTCTGGTCCGGGGTGAACAAGGTGCTGGGTCCTTCATTCCGCGGCCAGTCCGGGCTGTTGACGACGAAGGAAATCGACCCAAGAACTGGTCACGTGGTCCGTCGCCGAACCGCATCGAGCCACCCGCCGCCGGTGGAAGTCCATCCGGCCAGATGCGGTCAGGACGCGCGCCGCCAGCGTCGTTGCCGACCGGCCTAGATCGCGGCAATGTTAGGCACATGCTCCCAAACACGATTGCGACGATGACGGTCACCGCCCCGCTGATCAGTGTGATCGGATGTGGCAGCAAGGTGCCGTCGACCGACGGGATGGAATGCGTCTCGCGCCCCACAGGGGGCTGCGACACACTGCGGACGGCCTACACTTCGAACGACAGAGCGGCCCTGACCATGAATCCCGAATTGGCATCGTGTGCCCAATTCATCTCGTTCGATGGCTGCGGCCGCCTGATCTTCTCGTTCGATCAGGACGGTTGCCTGAAGTCCGACACGTCAGGCCCCGACGGAGACAATCATCTGGGAAGCCTCCGTTCCTGTTTCGCGGTGGCCCTGGGCGCAAAGCGCTGGCCCTGTGTCGCCGCCGGAACCGTCACCTTCAACGAGTCGTGCTTTATCCCTTGATCTTGTGGTCAGGCGATGACGTTGGGTCGGTTCGAATGGCGGGGTTCGTTGTTCCACAACGGGACCGGACTGACAGTGAAGGCGTTCGGCGACTGCGTTTTCAGTTGGGCAGCGAGCGGTACTCTTCGGTGAGCATGAAATCGCTGCCCATGTTCGTCGCGCGGGCGCGGGCATAGTAGTCGGCGAAGGCGAATTCGCGGCTCGCCTGTCTGAGGGCGCCCGCGCCCAGTGATTCCGCATCGCCGAGTCCGCTGCTCCGGGTGGCCGGCCCCGCCCGGCTGGCGATCACGTCGGTCACCTGGGCGAACGCAGCGCTCACGTGCGGCGCCGTCGTGTCCCGCGATATGGCGACGACCGAGACGAGCTGATTCTGGATTCCAAAGTTGAACCACAGGTCCTTTGACTGGTTGGTCTTGAATTCCTCCGCCAAGGCCTGACCGGGGACCTTGTCGCAGATCAAATCAGCCACCGTCGTCGACGCCCGACAGGCTATGCCGTGGCTCTTCATGAACGACAGCACCTCGGTTCGAGACGTGCGATCGAGCTCGAAGCCAAGCGCAGGCCTGCTGTCGGCGCGTGCCTCGCCTCGGTGAGCCGCCGCGAAGCGGACCCGGGCCTGCTCGCGCGCCAGCGGCGTCGCGGCGCGGTCGTATCCAAGGGGACAGGCCTTGCCCCGGAACGCCTGGCCCATCATGCCCAGCAAGGGCTTGCCGGTAGCGGTGTGGGCAAACCCGATCAGTCCCACCACCAGCAGCCCCGCGCCACCGACCAATCCGATGATCTTGCCTACGGCGTTGTGAACGCGTTTGCGACTCATGTCAACGCCCCACGATGGACGCCTTGAAGGAAGCGTCGGTCACGATGGGCGCGAAGCAACTGGACACGTCCGCGGCTGTGACGCCGCTTGATGTCAACGCGGGCACGATCACGCTGGCAACGAAGTAGTCGTACTGGCTGCTGGTGATGCCCAGGCCGACGTGGGCCGCCACCATGTCCTGGGGCCCGGTGTAGGTCTTTCCATCCGTGTAGGTGATGGTGCTGGGACCCCCGTACGCGTAGACGAGGAAGGCCGCCAGCTTGCCCTTGAAGGTGGCGGCATCGTCCACCGTCGACGCCGGCATGCCGGTGCCGATCTTGGTGAAGGAATCTCCCAGATTGGCCGTGCCATTGGCGCCCATCTCAGTGCCGACATTCGCGAATATCGCCTCGTTGACGGCGACGAACGCGGTGGCGCCGAACGTGTCGAACGCGTTCTTTCCACTACTGGTGCACTTGAGCGCCGCGCCCGGTCCCTTGGCGGGCGGGTTCTCATCGGCGCTGCCACACGCCTGGCTGAAAAGGATGACCATACCCAGGCCCACAATCGGAAGCTTTCGTGACATCTTGTTCTCTCCTTGTCTTGGTTGCGGGGTCTCGCCCCGTCATCCCACTACGAGCGGCCTGTCGGTTCGGATCTCTCACAGATCCAGAGTCCGGACTCGGACGTACGAACAGCGAGATGGGCACCTCATCCCCGCGTCACGAAACCCTCCCTTCCCCTGGGGATTGGTCAGGAAAGGGGGCCCGGGCGTCCGGGGGCGCTCGGTCATCCCTCCTGTCCGTCTGGTCAGTCCGGTCGGGCTCGTCCCCCTTGCCCGCCTTACCGAGTTCGCCGAGACTCGTTTCCGTATTGAAATCGTCTGGAAAGGGAACGGAGGACGGTCAGACCGACGGTGCGGTCCACGACGCCGTCGAATTGCTGGCTGCGGTCGCCCATGGGCGGGATCGCGTCGCCTTCGCCGCTCTTTTTCGCTTCTACGGCCCCCGATTGAAGAGTCACCTGCTGGCCCGCGGCGCCGATTCGGGTGCCGCGGAAGAGACTGTCCAGGATGTCATGCTGACTGTCTGGCAAAAGGCCGAGCAGTTCGATGCCACGCGCGGCTCGGCGAGCACCTGGATATACACTCTCGCCCGCAATGCTTTCATCGATCGCGTGCGCCGGGAACACCGGCCCGAGGTGGATCCCACGGATCCCCTGCTGGAAGCAACGGCTCCCGGGGCCGATCGTCTGGTGCTCGACGCCGAAAGTCAGCGCCAGCTGGCCGCGGCGGTGGAGGCCCTCCCGGCCGAGCAGCAACACGTGGTCAAGCGCAGCTATTTTCACGGCCAATCGTTGTCGCAGATCTCCGCCGCCGACGGGCTCCCGCTGGGAACCGTGAAGACGCGCGCCCGACTGGCGTTGTCACGCTTGCGGGCGCTGGTGACACATCGGAGGGAAACATGACCGCCCCCACGCATCACCTGGACGATGACATTCTGATGGCCTACGCCGCGGGAGCCACGACCGAGCCGGTGGCGCTGGTGGCCGCCTGCCATCTGACGTTGTGCGCGGACTGCCGCCAGCGCGCCGCCGCCGCCGACGCCGTGGGCGGGGCACTGCTCGACGCCCAAACGGGGGCTCCACTTTCGGAAGACGCTCTCGGTCGTATGCTCGCGCGCCTGGACGAGGACAGGCCAGCGTCGCGGGCGGCTCCGGTGGATGCAGCGGCCGGGCCCTTCGTGTTCGCCGGTGTTCCGTTGCCCCAGCCGCTGGCGCGTTACCTGCGGCTCGCTGTCCCTGACGATGATTCCGATCGCGCGTTTCGATTCCTGGCGCCGGGGATTCGCGGAGTCGATCTGCCGGTGATGGCGCCGCCGGCGGTGCGCACCCGGCTGTTGCGGCTGGCACCCGGGGTGGAGATCCCGCGCCACGCGCACGCGGCCCCCGAATTCACGCTGGTCTTCGCCGGAGGCCTGTCCGACGGCGGGGAGCACTACGTGCGCGGTGACGTTCGGTTTCGCGACGCCGCCGCGGTGCACGTCCAACTGGTCGATCCCGATGGTCCCTGCATCGCGCTGGTCATCAACGAAGGGGCCTTGCTGCCCCAGACGTGGCGGGGCAAGGTGGCCTCGTTCCTGTTCGATCGGTGACGGGCTGTCTAGAGGCATCGGC
>JANOJB010000311.1:0-11667 GCA_031407985.1 Pseudomonadota bacterium
GTCGACGCGAAGGCGGAAATGATCACAAGGCACGCTCGAACATTCGGCTGGCTCGCCCCCGTGGGGAGCATCCTCCGGCCCAACCGTGCCCTTCCAAAACACCGCATCCCTGGCGTTGCGCAGCCGGCCTGAACCGGCAAAGAGCTCTCCTTCGCTGGTCTCGATGATTTCGGGATCGCCGCACCCTGCGATGCCAAGGAACGGAAGCAGCAACAGCGACGTACAGATTGCGACGCATCGAACACGCATGGCGGAGCCTTTCGTTAGAACACGCATGGGCAAACAGAACAGGAACGACGATCGCATCGATGCGCGGTTCGGTCAACGGGCGGATCCGTCAGCGAACCACGCCGCGTGACGTGCCCGAAGTGAGACGTTGAACAAACTCGACATCGTCGTGCCGCAAGCCATGGACAGACCGAGCAGCTCGGGTGCAAAGTCCGAAGCTGATGGCGAAGGAGCTGCACTCCTACCCCGGTCATTTCGGAGATCCGATGGGGTACCAGGCTGGTCGACAAACCAGCGGACTCTGACGTTTGGTATCTGGTATCGACGAAACGCGGGAAATTAAGGGGCGAATGCGGGCGCAGCTCCTAGGGGTCTGCTGTGTGGTGGCCATCTCAGCGTGTGGATCGACACAGCAATGTGGTGAGCTGCGGGTCAACCCGCTGGACGAGGTGAATCATTGTGTCGGCCAGGCGACCTCGTTTCCTGACCTGAAGATCTGCTGGAATCCGGAGGACGTGCAGGGCAAGGGCCTCTTCCCGATTTGTTTCGTGGACCGTGCGGGCACGCTGTTTGGGGCCTCGGTCAGCGCGACCACATGGATCATGGCGCCAGGGTGGACACATTCCTCGACCCCGACATCGTCGAGCACACTCTCGGCAAGCGATGAACTTCGGTGCTCGAATGCGCCCGTATCGGATATTCCATTCTTTACGTGCTCGTGACGATGGACCTCGCACGGGGACCTACGCTGCGGCCTTTCGTCCCGGGCGGCCCACGCCCAGCGCATCCATGACGGTTCGGGGGGCCTTGTTGATCACGGTTAGCAGAACGCGGGCGGGCCCCTCGGGTCGTCGGCGTCCCTGTTCCCAGTTGCGGACTGTTCCCACGCTGACCCCGAACGCCGCCGCGAAGTCTTCTTGCGACAGGCCCAGCTTGCCGCGCGCGGTTCCCACGTTGACGTCGGGCACCCGAACGCGTCGTACGCGAACTCCTGTCGGTGCGCCGCGAGCGTGCGCGATGGCCTCACGTAACCCAGCGGCGATGGACTCGAATGCTTTCTTTCCCATTTTCGTCACCTTCCCTGCGCGCATAGCCGCCAATGCTTTGTACACGCGCGTCGCGTTGAGCGCTCACCTCAGGATTACCGAAGAAGAGGCGACCCCGCCGCGCTCGCAAGGTAGAGGGCCACCTCCTTCAGTTGCGCTTTTTGCTCCACCGGATCTGACTCATCCCACGGCCAACCCCGAATGACTGCGTGGCGGGCAGGTGGCTCGTCGGGTGCCACGTCCAATTGGGCGGCACGCACGTCGGCGGCCTTGACGAAAGCCGCCCCGTAAAGCGGGCGATTCCCTGCCGCTTCGCCGCCAAGCTGCCAGAGCCGCTCAAGTGGCTCTCGTCCGTGACGTGACACCGACGTTTCGCGATCCTTCGGGTTGGGCAGAAACGCCGACGGCTTCACCGATGTTAAATTGAATTGGCTGCTTTGGACGAGGAACCTCGCGAGGTCCTCATCGGCATCTATGTCTTCAGGCAGCCCAGATGGCAACATCAGATGGGCCTACGATAGAGCGAAGTGCAGATAGAATGTGTTCCGGCACGACGCGCCCGTCGAACCGCGCGACCCCGCGTCCCCTGTCGCTTCCGTCGAGCCAAGCAAAAGCGAGACGATCGCTGGTGCCGACGCTGACGCTGAAGAGCTGACGTCTGGAGGCTGACCAGTCCAAAGAAATCGAGCCGTCAGGCTCCGGCGAGCACTCGGGCATCCGGATGCCATTGGGCAAGGCCCGGAGAAACCCTTCTGTGCGCGCCAGCGCGGCGAGATCGATCGCTTGCCCCCCAGCAGCATCCCAGTTGTCCTCGGAGCATTCGTCCGCCAGGTTGCGCAGGATTGACAGCGCCGCCGCCTTGGCGCCGAAGAGCACCACGGACCGCTCAGCCGCTTCGACGATGCCCGACGCGGCTTTTTTTGTCGCGTTCGCCTCAGGAGAAACGGCGCTTCCGCGATGTGCGTAGATACCCAGGGCAGCGTAGCCGACCAAGCCTAAGGCTTTCGCTTTCGAAACAGTGTTAGGCATTCGTCGGTCAGTGTGTTCTTGAAAACGCGATTCTTCAAGTTCCTGAGCGCCTCGATCCGTTCGCGCAGTCCAGCCCAATCATCGGGGGCGCCGGTGCCAGGAGAGAGGACACCGTTGTCGAAAATAATTGGAAGGTGTCCATTTTCCTCCGGTTGTAGCGTCAGGGTGACGTTCGTTTGAAGACCGGTGTCCGCCTCGTGGGCCGTGTACTGGTTCAAGAAGCTGAGGAGTTCGAGCTGGCTCCCTTCAGGCAGCCGCGGGCCGAGTCTGAGGTAGCGATCCAAATCCACCCCAGCCTGCTCCGGCATCGGCAACAAGATGCGGTTGATGTACCGCAGCCTGACCTGCCGTACCTCAAGGGGGGCGGCAAGGTCGCAGTAGATGCGCCACGTTCGCTCAATCTCCCCCAGATGGTCATCCAGAGTCCCGTACGGCGCGAGCCGATTGAACGAATACCCCTGGGCACGCAGTTGCACGAGTTGTAGGCCGTCAGACTGACGGAAGCGAATGGCCTGGACTGCATGTCGAGCGCTGATCGACGTGGCAGAGGCCTCCTGCTTTGCCTCGACCCGATACTCCTGTAACCACTGCCGATCAGGGGTGGTGGGATATGCATCCTTGAGCCGGTCGTGTCCGAGGGCCTCCATGGCGACAAGGTCCTGCGTCGGAGGCAAATCGCAGTCGATGTCCAGCACCGCCTCGACGATCGGTGGATCTGATAGGTCTAGTTTCGAATCCATTGAACGAAGGGCCGCTTTTAACACGATATCGCGGGGCGCCAGGGGCAGTCCTTGTCCCCGTGTCGCGGCAGCCATGCGTGTTTTGGCGCCGCCAAAGCTCGGTCACGGCAAAACTCGAGTAATGAAAATGCCCGTGAGTCCCGTGGAACTCGACGGTGCCGGCGGCCTGGGCACTGGACGATCACGCACCTCAAATTATCAAGGGCGAACTATCTGATAGGAGTATCGGATGATCAGGACGCGGATTATTCCGGTCGTGGCCGTGCTGCTTTTTCTCGGCGCTGCCTGCGCGGGAAGTCGGGCGGGATCCTTTTACGACGTGAATACTTGCGATATCGCGCCCGGCTGTCCGACGGCGAACTGGGGGAACGTCGATGGTTATTGGTGGTACGTGAATGCCAGAAGTGACGCGACCGACCTTGTGATCTGTGCGCCCGAGTGTGCCGGTTCCTTCGTCCCCGCGGGTGCCTGCCTTCGGTTGCCTTCGGGACAATAGGCCCACAAGGGTGATGGACCGCATGCGTGTTTTGCCAATGGTGAGGCGAGCGTGGTTTTGGCGAACGATGGTCGCGGTCGGTTGCGTGGTGTCTGCCGATTCCGCCGCCGTCGGAAACCCGCGCGATGGGGGCGTCGAGAGCGCGCCGGATGCGGGGATGCCGGCCAACATCCACATCCAGCTGCGGATCGCAGCTGACATCCGCCCGGTCGTTCAGCACTACCTGATGGCCTCCCGGGCCGACGCCCGACGCAATCTTCCATCCGACTGGGCGCACCTGCTACCCAAGGACGCGGGCAAGCCATCGCATAACCCTTCGCCCATGGGTGGCGTCTACCTGCCGCCATGGCGACTCGAGATCAACGACGACCAAGCCACGCTGACGCACTATCCCCGGGGAGGGCTGATGCCGAAAATGAGGATCTGGTTTGAATTGAAGCTTGAGCGCAAGGGGACAGCGTGGAAGGTATCCCCCCAGGGGATCACCTTCGTACACGCGCACGCCCGCAGGCCCTGAAATAGGGCCTCACAGTCTCAGGGCCAGGCCGCTACCGACGTGCAGGTACCTGGTGTGGTAATCGGCGTCGACTTGGGAGACGTCATCGCCCACCGAGCCCGACTGGAAGCCCATCTGATAGCCGAGATCCACCACCCAGAAAAGCTTTGGCAGAAGCGAAAATTCGGCGCCCACCGCGACGTCGACGACCAAACCCATGGGGGGGGAAGCGACCTTTGTCGCGCTGGAGGGTATGGAGATGATCGAAAAGCCCGGCGAAAGACGGCCGTAGAGATACGAGCTTCCGGACACGGGCACGCGTCCGGTTAGCCGCGCGCGCAAATCAAACTCGGTGGCCGACTGACCGGTCGAGCCATCCGGCTTCACCCGAAAGATCACCTGAGGGGAGATCCCCAGCGCCGCGTACGGGGACACGGCGACGTCGACGAACGGCGCGACCGCCGTCGCGAAAACGGTGTCGGCCGAAACGGTCGTATTCATGGACGCCGTTCCGACCAGGGTTCCCACGGGCATCAGCTGAAGGACGACGCCGACCAGCGTCGGTGGCGGTGCAGCCGGTGTCGCAGGCGGCGTCGCATCCGGCGTCGATTGTCGCCCTGGGATGGGCACCGCTGAACCGCTGGTGGGCGCCGCTGCTCCAGCCTCCACTCGGCTGATCGTCGACGGAAAGCCGGTCGCCCGCATGCACGCGGGTCAGCTCCGGAGCCACGTCAAAGGGCGCCGCCCGCACGACTGACTCTGGTGCCGTTATCGTCCCTTCAGGTGCACGGCTCGGTGACGTTCACAGCGTTGCGCACGCGAACACGAGGCCGACGATGGTCATCACCCGTCCGATAGTCGATGCCGTGTATCTCCTCATCGAGCGGCAGTCTATCGCGCCTGTTGGAAGAAGTTGATCGGTGAGAGGCGGCGTCGCTCGGGCGCGACCCCGGCTGTTGGCCTCTGGATATACTGACCGTCTGAAATCCGATAAATGTCCAACGCTGCGGCGGTGCTTTGCAACGTTGCGGCGGTGCTTTGATCACAGGGGGGAGTACCGAATGGACGGAGTTGCGGAATGCCATCGTTGGACTTGATTCGTTTCAACTCGGACGGCTATACGCGCGATGAAGCGCGACGACCGGGCCAGGTTCGCGTGTGGTTCACTCCAGACGGTGATGGCGTCGGCCTGTACATGTTTGGAGTCCCGCCGGATTTGCCGCGCGTCGAGACGGCGGACGAGTTGTGGGCCTTCTACGCTCGCCGTCTTGAACCTTCGGGCGGAAAGTTGGTGGAAAACGCCCTCGTGACGGTTTCTGACTGCCGCGCGATCAGAATCATTGTCAAGACCCCCCAAGAACCGTCGGGGATGCTCTATGTGGGATCGATTACCATCCCCTTTCGGGACTTCAGTTTCGTATTGAAAGTCCAGTGCGGGGAGCACGGCATGACCGGTCTACGAGAGGACGTGCTACTGGACCGTCGGTTCAGGGACGGGCAGCTGCCAACGGTACAAAAGGGCCGTCTGGATCTGGCTGGATGGGATCCCGACAATGAGGACCATGACGCCGAGTTTCCGCAGCATCCGGTGTCTCGAGTCCGTCGGGCGCTTGAGGGCATTTGCCGGTCGCTCACCATCGACCCGAAGGTGGCAACGGCGGCGCCGTTACCTTTGCCTTTGCCGAATCGTGAATGACCGCACAGCGCGAGAAACGGTCAGCCACACTTGCAGACCGGGCGAATGAAATCCATGAGGCAACCATCCAGCATCTACGACAGCTCTCGGCTGGCCGCCCACTACGCGTACGACCGGCCCCCGGTGCACGCGCGCATCATCAAGGTGATTGGCGAGCGTCTCCCTATCGGCACGCGCGTTGGGCGTGCCCTCGACATCGGTTGCGGCGCGGGGCTCTCGACGGCGGCGCTTGAACCTCTCGCCGAGATCGTGATCGGGATCGAGCCGGTGCGGACGATGCTCACGCACAGCCATGCCGTCGCCCCACACGCGCTGTTCCTGGTCGGCCAAGCTGAGAGGCTTCCCTTCTCGGACGCGGTGTTCGATTTGGTAACGGCGGCTGGGTCAATCAACTACGCCGATCGCGATCGCTTCCTTGCCGAAGCAGCGCGGGTTCTCGCGCCCCGCGGCAGCCTGGTGATTTACGATTTCTCGGCTGGCCGGCGTCTTCGCGGAAGTGGGCTGCTCGGAGAATGGTTCGACGTCTTCGAGGGACGATACCCCCCACCTCCCGGCTATGCGGCCGACGTCAGGGGCCTGGCCTATGGCGGGGCGGGGTTGCGCCTGGAGGCGTACGATCAACTGGAGGTCGCCCTGCCGATGAACATCACCTCGTATCTGTCGTACGCGCTCGGAGAAACGAACGTCGAGTCGGCCATCGTGCGTGGTGTGCCGGAGGCCGAAATTCGCGAGTGGTGTCAGCGTACGTTGGCAGGGGTGTTCAAGGATGAATCGCAGGATGTCATGTTTGACTCGTACGTGGCCTTCGTGCGAAGGGCCGAATGGGAATAGTCCGGCGGGGGATCGCATGCTTGAACTCAGACCAACCTGTGAAAACTGCAACAAAATGTTGCCGCCCGACGCGCTCGACGCGCGTATCTGCGCCTACGAATGCACGTTCTGCACATCGTGCGTCGACGAAATTCTCGCGAACGTCTGTCCGAACTGCGGCGGCGGATTTGTTCCCAGACCCATCCGACCGTCGCGCCACTGGAACGGCGATAACTTCCTTGGGAAGGATCCGGCCGGCACCCATGTCAAACACAGGCCCGTTGATCCGGAAGTCCACGCGCGGTTCTCGGCGGCCATCAAGAACATACCACCGCACAAACGGTAGCGGTCCTGCATGAATCCCTACGCACCACCAGCATCCGAGGTCGACCCTGAACACCTCGCGCGGATCACGCGTCGTCGCGCCTGGAGGGTGTACGCGTTCTTCCTGACGGGGCTGTACGGGTTGACGATGTTCTACAGTTTCGCGACCGACTACCGCGCGATCCTGATACCGGATCTGCTCTTCTCCGGCGTTGGCCTTACGGGCCTGTTCGCTTTCGCGTTCCGCAAACGGGTCCTGCGGCCGTGGGTGTGGGTGGTTTGGGCGGTCTTGCTTCCCGTGTGGGATCTCTTGTTCAGCTTCGTGCTGGATCGCTCGACCGATGAAACCGGTGGGGCCGTTGAAACGGCGTTGGTGTTTCTGCTGGTGGTGCCGGAGTACATCGCCCTGTGGCGCTACGCCCATTCGTCGAACGAAATCTGGCGGTCTTAGAACTCGAAGTACTGCTGGACCGACAGGTAACGCTCGCCCGTATCGGGCAAAACCACCAGCACGCGTTTGCCCACGCCCAGCTCCTGCGCGACCGTGATCGCAATCGACGTCGCTGCCCCCGCCGAGATGCCGGCCAGGATGCCCTCCTCGGAAGCCAGACGATTCATGACCTCGAAGGCCTGCTCGTCCGAGACCGTGCGTACCTGGTCGACGATGTCGCGGTTCAGCGTGCGCGGCACGAAACCCGCGCCGATGCCCTGGATCTTGTGCAGGCCCGCCTTGGCCCCCGACAACACCGGCGACCGCGCTGGCTCGACGGCGACGATCAAGATCCCCGGGATCTTCTCTTTCAGGACTTCGCCGACCCCGCTGATCGTGCCGCCTGTCCCCACGCCACACACCAGGGCGTCCAGGCGTCCTTCGGTGGCTTCCAGAATCTCGAGCGCGGTCGTGCGACGGTGCACGTCCGGGTTCCATACGTTCTCGAACTGCCGTGGCATGAACGCGTTCTTGGTCTTGCTTGTCAGTTCCTCGGCCTTTTTGACGGCACCCGTAATGTCTTCCTTGGCGGGCGTCAGCACGACCTCGGCACCGAATCGCCGCAACATCACGACGCGTTCCAGACTCATTGAATCGGGCATGACGATCAAGCATCGGTAACCCTTGGAGGCGCACACCATCGCCAGTCCAATACCCGTGTTGCCCGACGTCGGCTCGATGATGACGGTATCCTTGCCGACAAGACCCATCTCCTCGCCCTTGGCGATCATGTTGACGGCGATGCGGTCCTTCACACTGCCGCCCGGGGTCATGCTTTCCAGCTTGGCCAGCAGCTCGGCCGCGCCGGCGCCGGCGATGCGGTTCAAACGCACCATCGGTGTGCTGCCGACCAGGTCGATGACGCTGTCCGCGATCTTGCGGCCGGTCTTTTTGGCGGGATCGCTCATCCGAGGACCGTCACCAGGAGCCACGTTAGGCCGAACGCAATCAAGGGCGTCACCAGCCACAGCCCCAGAACACGTCGCAACGTGCTGTTGCGAAGCACGACGTGGCTGCCATCCTTGACGACGGAAACCGCAAGCACGGCGGCCATGTTCACCTGCACCAGCGACTGCGACACCTTCAGCAGCGACGCTATGATGATCACCGATCCGGTCACCAGGTTGCAGATGGTCGCCGAAAACAGACCGATGGGAACAATCTCACGGCCGACGGTGGCGGTGGGCGATCGGAAAATGATCCCGCCCATGGCGTAGATCGGCGCCATCAGCAGGAACGCATTCGTGGTGTCCATGACCCCCGCGGCGGCCAGAGGGCCGACCACGTTGGCGACGTTGTTGCCGCCCGCCGCGAACGCCACGTAACACGAGCTGGCCACCACCAACGCGCGCATCTTCCAGGTATGCTTTTGCAGATGTTCGTGCAGGCGCGTGTTCCAGCCGCGCAGCGGGTAGAAAATGCGTGTCACCGCCGTCGTCAACAGGAAGCTGGTCAGGGGTAGCAGCACCCAAACCGGAATGAACCGTCTGACCAGGGTGCTTTCGATCAGGTTGCCGCGCACCACGCCCACGGCGCTAAGCGCGAAAACCGTGACCCACACGGTGGATTGCGGAATGCGTAGGAAGTTGGCGAGAAACAACGCTGCCGCCGCCGCCCCCACCATGATGGTGGTCGTCCGCAGGTCCAGCGTCCCGGGCGGAACGATGTCGCGGCTAAGCGTGGTGGCGGTCAATTTGCCCAAGACCAGCGACCCGGCGATCAGGAATACGCAGAACAGGCCCACGGCGAAGCGTCTGCCCAGGATTCGCGCACCAAGCGCCACCCCGAACGCGGGCGCCATCGTGCTTCCGCCCATGTTCAGGGCGAAGAAGATCGACGCTCCGAATAGCAAGACAAGCTGAAGGGTGACCATAGAGGGCGGGGTATCATGGACGCAGGATGCAACCGCCGCCAATAGGGAGCCGCGGCGCCGATCAAGCGCCGGCGTCGGCTACCGGCGCGGTGCCGGGGCGGGAACCAGCGCGACGGGACGTGCGGCGGGGACAAGTGCGGGCGTCTGACCGCGCCCCGCTACTGCAGGGGACTGAGGGACGGGTCGCGCGGGAACCGGGGTCGACGGGACTGGTACCAACCAACGTCCGGCGGCGGGCCGCACCTGGACAGGGGCGGGCTGGGGCGCGGCGGCTGTCGTCGCTGCCGCCAGCGCGGCCCGGCGCGCGGCACTCTTGCGTCTGCGTCGGGGCGTTTCTTCCGTCGCCGCCGCCACCGTCGCTGCGATGGCTGCTGCCGCTCCCGTCGCCGCCACCACCGGTTGCGCCGCGGTGGGAACCAACGTGGCCACGGCGTCCTTGTCGCGATTGGCGATCAGCCGGAACGAAAGCGGAGCAAATCCGGTCTTCGCCAACAGAAAATCGACGGGAACATCGCCGCGCGGCAGTCGTACGACCAGCGGCGTTTGACCAAGCTGTTTGCCCGCGCCTGCAGTCACCGTTGCGCCCTGGGGAACCGAATCCAGCAACACCTGCACGGTCTTCGCGCGCGCGCCCGGCGCGCTGTCGTCTGGTCCGCTCGCGAAATCACCGGGCACGGCGCCACGTTTCACCATCACGACCAAAAACAATGCGCCCGCCAGGGCGGAAAAACTGACGACCAACAAGACCCAGGACGCGGCCGCCGACAGACGAAACCCGGATCGTGCCGGCAGCCGAGCGGGCACCGGCCCCGAAACAGATCCCCCCACCGAGACAGGCGCCGGCACCGAGACAGGCGCCTTGCCCGACGCTCGGGGCCCGACCAACTCGGGTGGCGGTGGTGGCGTCGTCGCCTTCCGCCGTCGCTCGGCCGCGCCCGCCAGCGCGATCGCGGCGTCGGCGCGACCGATGCTGCTTGGCGCATCCCCGACGTCCCCCTCCAGCGCCACCACCGGGGCCGAGTCGACGGAATCGTCGTCACCCACCGGCGCCAGCTCGCGCGCTTTCTCCGCCAGCGCTTGCATCGAAAAATGTCGGCGCACCACGAACTCCTCCAGGTCGTCCCCCATCTCGCGCGCGCTTTGATAGCGCCGCGCGGGATCGCGTTCCAGCGCCCGCATGACGATCGCGTCCAGCTGTGGCTTGACGCCCGGGTTGTACGTGGATGGCGGCACGATCGGCATGCCCTGGACCAGCTTCAAGGTTTCAAGATCGTTTTCCCCCAGGAACAGCCGGCGCCCCGACAGCAGTTCGTGCAACACAACCGCCAGAGAGAACACGTCCGAACGCGCGTCGGCCACCTTACCCTCAAGTTGTTCGGGCGCCACGTAGGACATCTTGCCCTTGATGATTCCGGCCTCGTCCGATTTGGTCCGCAGTTCCTGAATGGCGCGCGCGATCCCGAAGTCCAGGATCTTCACGGTCCCGTTCCAGTCAACCATGATGTTGGGCGGCGTCACATCGCGGTGAACGACGCCCAGCGCCTGGCCGTCCGTGCCCGTCAGTCCATGCGCGAATTCCAGGCCGCGGCAAACCTGCCGGGCGACCTCGGCGAAAAACAGCGGCGGCGGAACCTCTTGCTTGCGGCCCATGCGGCGAAACACACGGCCCATGTCCACACCGTCCACGGGCTCCATGACGATGTAGTAGCCACCGTCTTCGTAGACGAATTCGAACACCTGCACGATGTTGGGATGGACAAGGCGCGCCGAGATCTTCGCCTCGTCGACAAACATCCGGATGAACTCGGGCGCATCGGACAGGTGAGGATGAATCCGCTTCACGACGAACGCGCGCTCGAAGCCCTCCGGTCCCTCACCGACGGCACGGAATACCTCCGCCATCCCCCCGCTCCCGATTTTTTCAATCAAACGATATTTCATTCGCCAAAAAATCCCCGCGGCGGATTGGCCCGCTCCGCGCCGCGGAAAGATACTACCTTCCTGGACATTCGCAGCCGGTCGTTTTTGGGTACGATGCGCCGCACCAACCTGGTTGACGAACAAACCCCTCACAGGAGATGTCATGACGAACACAACGAAAAAACGAATCCTTGGATCCATGGTGCTGGCGGCGGTCGCCGGTCTGTCGTACGCGGCCGGTGCTGCCAAGGGCAAAGCCCCCGTCAACGTGGGCGCGGCCGACATCAAATGGGAGGAATACGCCCCCGGCACGCCGCTGCAGGTCGCGAAACTGTGGGGCGATCGGGCCAAGGGCGGCGACTACGGCATGCTGCTGAAGCTCCCGCCGGGATTCGAGGCGGGCATGCACGCCCACACCGGCGACTATCACGCGGTCAGCGTGCAGGGCTCGTGGCTTCACACCAATGAAGGCGATGCGAACGCGAAAGAGTTCGGTCCCGGATCGTACGTGATGCAGCC
>JANOJB010000333.1:0-8268 GCA_031407985.1 Pseudomonadota bacterium
TTGGTCCTGCGCAACAACGGCGGTGACAACCTGACGGTCACCGCGGGCGCAACCAGCCTCCCGTTCACGTTCGCGACCCGCGTGCCAAGCGGCGGCGCGTACGCGGTGACGGTTTTAACGCAGCCAAGCTCACCGACGCAGCTCTGCACGGTTGCCAACGCCGCGGGCACCGTGGGCTCCGCAAACGTCACGAATGTCACCATCACTTGCTCGACGCAATCATTCTCGGTCGGCGGCACGGTTTCGGGCCTCACTGGCACTGGTCTGGTGCTGCGGAACAATGGAAGCGCCTCGACGGATCTGCCGGTATCGGCTAACGGCACCTTCGCTTTCACAGGAATGCAGCTTAGCGGCACCACCTACTCGGTCGCGGTTCAAACGCAGCCAAGCACGCCGGCGCAGATCTGCACTCTGGCAAACGCGACGGGAACCGTGGGTGGAGCAAACGTCACCAACGTTGCGATCACCTGCGCCACGCAGGCTTTCTCTGTGGGAGGAACCGTCTCGGGCTTGACGGGCACGGGCCTCGTCCTTCGAAACAGCGGCGGCAACGACCTGACGGTGGCCACCGGTGCCACAACCTTCATGTTCTCGAACCTGGTGGCGACTGGCGCTGCCTATGCCGTTACTGTCTTCACGCAACCGGCCGGCCAGAACTGCTCCGTTACGGGTGGCGGCGCCGCCAACACCGGCACCGGAACAATCGCTTCGGCCAACGTAACGAACGTGGTCGTCACGTGTGTGACCAGCTACGCGGTAGGCGGCACCATCACGGGCCTCGCCGGCACGGGGCTGGTGCTGCGAAACACAACGAACGGCAGCGTCACCAGCGATGTGACTGTAACCAGCGCTGGCGCCAGCACGCCCTTCACATTCACGGGCCTGGTGCCAACCGGCGGTACCTATGCGGTGTCGGTCGTGACCCAGCCGACTTCGCCGACGCAGATTTGTGTACTTAACCCGGTAGGTACCGGCACAGGTACAGTGACCGCCAACGTAACGACCGTCGCGGTCACCTGCACGACCCAGTCCTACGCAGTTGGCGGCGCGGTCTCGAATCTCACGGGAGCCGGATTGATCTTGCAGAACACGGTCAACGGCACGGTTACCACCATGCTTCCCGTGAGCACGCTGGGAGCTTCCGTGAGTTTTGCGTTCGCCGCGCAACCAAGCAGCAGCACGTATGCGGTTACGGTGAGCACGCAACCGGCTGGCCAAAACTGCGTACCGTCCCTGAACACGGGTACGGTCGGCGGGGCTGCGGTGAACACTGTTGCGATTACTTGCACGAACACGACGTTCTCTCTCGGCGGTACGATCAACGGACTTACGGGAACAGGGTTGGTTCTCCGAAACACAATCAACGGTAGCACCACCAACGACACACCTGCCGTGACGCCCAACGCGGGCGCTCCCGTTCCGTTCACGTTCACAACCCGCATGGCCACCGCCGCGACCTATGCGGTATCGGTGCAGACGCAACCGACCGGCCAGACCTGCATGGTCACCTCGGGAGCCACGGGAACAGTGGCCTCTGCCGACCTGTCGAACGTCGTGGTGACATGCAGCGCCGTAACCAGCGTAATCGTTTGCGGTACCGCAACAAATGGTAACGAAGCGCCGTTCACGATCACCTGCCCGGGCGCCATTGGACAGGTGATTACGTCAGTTCGCTTTGTGAGCTACGGCACGCCCGACACCACGACCTGCGGATCGTTTGCCGTCGGGTCGTGTCACATAGGTACGCCCCTAAACCCTGCCAATGCTGTGAGCACATGCGTGGGATCCCATTCATGCACGATAATGGGAGGCAACGCGGTGTACGGAGATCCTTGTTCTGGTCCGGCGAAGACGTTCGCGGTTGAGGTGGTTTGTCAGTAGCCAGAAACCCTGTTCCCAAAGCCCGCCTTCGCACAAGACGCTTGCGGACGATTTTCGACAGCGAAATGGGTTGTCTGGGTTTCCATTCTAGGCCACGCGGCTAGTCCCCGATCCTCCGCCCCCCGGAGCGACGCTCACCGGTCCCTGTCGCGAAGCCGCGATATCGCACCTGACCTGGCATAACCGAGGGGATAGCCGACTGCATGGGAGACGGAGCGCGGGTAGATTCACCGCGCGGTTCTTCGAAACCTTTCGGTGGTTGACCTGCCCTCGAAGTTGGTGATCCCAGACCGCGAGTTTGCGGGTTGATGCATCGAATTCGGCGTAGCACTTCCCAGCGAGCTGTGGAGAACCCAGGGAAGGTCTGAATTACGCGATCATTCCTCCCTCGGGGGGAACCGATCGAAACCTGCCAAGGAATTTCCCCCCGCTGCCCGCAATTCGGCCAAAAAATTGTTAGGCCAAGGCCGGCTCAAGGGACTGTCTGAATGCAATAGAGGCCTGCGTTGCTCGCGCTTGTGCACTGGGCAGGAACCGCACCCCACCAGCTTGTGTCGGCCATGTACGAATAACCCATGAGACCTGCGGTCTGGGATGAATCTGCCCAATTGCCGCAAGTGCTCGCCACCGTTCCGATCGTGGAAACACTCGTGCTGCCGGTCCAGGCAAGGTACGAACTACCACCGGGGAAAAAGGTGCGATACGTGCCATCGGCAGTCTGCCAGATTCCACTCGCAAGGTTTCCTCCCGCCGCAATCTGCGCACCGGTTCCCACCAGAGTGCCGTCGGGACGGACGTAGTTCGTTGTTGAAGCCAGAACAGCAGAAGCAGGCGCCGCGGTGGAAGCGACGAGAGCAACAGCGGTCGTCACCCCGGCTGGCCGATCTGCCTGGCATTTGGCATCGGGGGTTTGTCCACCACCGGGAGCGAAGGCCGAACTCGTGACCCAAATCTTGCGACCGCTGGTCACGACCGGGGCGACGGCGCCACTTCTTGTTGTACCCATGCAAAGGAGACTGCCGGGACTTTGGGCTGCGGTGAAGCATGTCGTATTGCCGTATGAGGACCATCCGCCCGGCCCACCCCGTGGGTGGCCGACGACCGCGTTTCCAGTCGCGCTGGTCCAGTTGCTGCACGAGAAGTTGGTCAACGAGCTGTCGGGGTTGACCCCGGTAAACAGGAACAGTGCCGTGGAATCCCTCCCGTTCTCGTCCAATTGGATGGGATTAAACACCTGATTATTGACCAGCAAGCCGGTCAAAGTGTCCGCGAACGGCTTTCCATCCATTCGAACCCATCCCCGTGCACCTGAAGAAATCCGGGACGTCGCGGGCGACGCCGCGTCAGATATGTAAGCGACATATCCGTTGCCCGCTGTGTTGTTGATCCCGGCTGCGGTGGCGAAAGCGTTGCAGTCCGCGTCGTAGGATGGTGCGCTTCCCTTGTCCGTCGCAACGCGAGCCTGGCTCGCAAAGACCAGGTTACTCGTCATCGCTGAGAAGGAAGCAGTGGCCGAGGCAGAGGCGCTCAGAGTGAGCGTGCAGTCGCGGAAGGACTTCGAACACGCGCCTCCCCAACCAGAAAAAAACAGATCCGATCCGTTGGTTGTTCTTGCCTGAAGTGCAATCGTGGCACCCTGGTTGAAGAGGGCCGTACAGGTATTGCCACAACTGATTCCGGCAGGAATTGAGGTCACCACGCCCCCGCCTGCAACAGAAACGGTAAGGCGGTTCTGACCGTTGGCGGTGGCAGTGAAGGTCACCGTCCCCCCAGGTGATGCACTCAGCGTAAGGTTGCCGGTCCTTGCTCCGCCCGCGGAGGCTTGAAACCGGATCAAAATCGAGCATGCAGCGCCGGGCGCGAGTGGGCCGGTGCAGTTGTTCGTTACCAGAATCTCGGTGGAATTACTGTTCGTCAAACTGGGGACCCCGGAGGAAATACCCCCAATGTTTGTGACGTTCCAAGCGACAGGAGATGTCGCCACCCCCACCTCAACACCTTGAAAGTTGTTGGTGATCGTGCCCGAGAGAGCGGCGGGTATCGGAACCATTCCGCCGGTGCCCCCTGCAAGTCCACCGGTACCTCCTCCGCTTCCACCTCGACCTCCGGTCGCGGCGTTCATACCGCCGGTACCTGACGGCATACCTCCTGTGCCTCCCCCAGCCCCGCCACGACCTCCGGTTGCTGGGAACGCGCCACCCGAGCCCGATGGTCCACCGCTGCCCCCGGGCGCTCCACCTGAACCGCCCGTGGCAACGGTGCCACCACCTCCTCCAGTGCTGCCACCGCTCCCCGGCGGGTTGCCGCCATGCCCTCCGCCGCCACCGCTCCCCCCGATGTCGCCGAGGCCTCCGGAGTTGCCGGCGCCGCGCCCACCGCTACCGATTGTCGGTGATTCAATCGAAGCATCGACGCCATTCGCGTCGGCGCCGTCGGAAGGGAACGATCCGTCCAGACCGCACAGCACCTGCGGTGGCTTGTTCGTGGGCCAACACGTGGCGACGCACCCGTCGCCGGTGGGGGTTTCGTAGCAACCATAGTCTTTGGGACATCGATTGGTGCTGGACGGGCCTCCTGCGCATCTGACGCCCCCTCCCGGAGGCGTAGCTTGATAACTGCAGCCGATATTCGCCCCGAAAATCGCCAGGACTACAAACACCGCTCTCGCGAACGAAATAGGGCTCAGGTACTGATGGATCATGGAAATCTCCTCGGCCCGCCTCAGAAAGTTCCAGACCACCCGGCCACGGCCCCGCCTTCCGTCAGCGGAACAAAAGTAGCGTGGGTCGTGCCCGCGTCTTGATCCGGACCGAGACCAAGTACAAAAGAGATGGCCCCGGCGGCGACCAGTGCTGCGCCCACGCCGTAGCCCACATACTGCAACGTCTGGAAACGTCTGCCCGAGGTATCGGCGTCGGGGTCGTACGTGTTGCCGATCTGGCTGTTGTTTTTTCCGGCTGACCTTGCCTCAAGGCCGAAAACAACCCCCGCACCTACGGCCACCACACCCAGGCCCCCGAGCACGATTCCGACCGTGCGCATGCGGGCGTTGCGCCTCCTGCTGTCAGCGATGGAATCCCCGGCCGGCGACGCCGAGACGTCGGGTTGCCCTGGCACGGTACTTGGACCGGCGCCCGGCCCGGTTATCGGGCCGCCGACGCCACCACCGCGATCGTCCTTCGGCGGTGTCACAGCGACCGCCACCACCGCAGCGACCCTAGAACTCGCCGACAGCTCCACCGTCTCGCGCTTCGGTATCCCCGCCTCTATCGTGACCGACCGGCTGGCGCTCGCGTAACCGGCGGCGCGCACCTCGAATCGACACTCCCCAGTCCGGACGCGAGCCGGCTTTGCCATAGGCAGCGTGCCCAGCACCTTGCCCTCGACCACCACCTCGGCCCCCGTGGGATCGCCGAGTACCTGGAGATTTCCAAACTGGTTTTGGACGCGCGCCAGCGTTTCCCTCAAAACCTGTGCGTTCCTTTGAATCCAGGGATCCGCCGGCGCGGCAAGGCCCTCTTGAAGGTGAACCTCGGCGTCGGCCCAACGGCCCAGCGCCACCTCGGCAAGTCCAATCTGGACAGCGGCGCGCGGACTGTGGTGAAGGTCATACGCCTTGCGGAACAACACCAGCGCGGCGGCATCGTCGTTTCGCTTGCGGGCCTCCACCCCCTGTCGGTTCAGATCGTCCTCGACAGAATCCGCCGCCCGCGCCACCGACGAGACAACCAAGACACAGCCGAACAAGATCCACACGCCCACAAAGTTTCCAGCAAGCCCGCGCAGCTTGCGAAACCAAACCCGTGATTGTCCTGCCGCCATCGACATGTCGTTCATCGGTCCCCCGGTCGGGGCCTGACCATACGCCTCTGTTCGGCCCGCCTTCAAGCAAAGTTGCGCGCCTGCAGACGCTTTCCCAGCTTTGATCCGCGTTCAGCAAGCGCCGCAGAAAGCGTGACCGTTGGGGTGGTTTTGGGAAGGAGGATGAAGGCTTCGCCGCAAATGCGGCCCGGTACGGGCGGGGCTTGCACCCCGCGCGTACCGAGTTCACGACGATTCCGTTGTCAGGTCTGCCGGCGCCCCTGGGGAAGAAGCCCTATCGGGCGAAGGCGACGGCAACTCTGCGGATACGGAGATCGTCCAGATGTTCCGCGGACGGACGCTTTCCGGAGAGCCCCGCTGGAGCCGATGTTGCTTGATCCGCCAGTTTGAAATCACGCAACAAATTTCGGCCTGAGGCGATAGCCGATGCGTGGGTCGCATCACCAAAGAATCGTTCACCGACACGATCGGAGCCGAGGCCGGCCGGCTTGATCTGAATGTGCTTGGATCGCGGACCGACGCGATCCTCGAACGCGCCGGCATCGCCCTGTCGGCCCTTCGCGAGATTGCGGGGGAAGACGGGGTCATCAGCGGCGACGACGAACTGTCGCGCCTGTTCGACCTGCTCGATTCGGTCGATCGCGACGGAAGTCTCGATTCGATTGCCACCACCCGGCGCGGCGCCGATGGGCGGTCGCTTGCCACCGCCAGCGGAGCATTGTGGACCGCACTTCAGAATGAGATGCAATCCGCGCGCCTCTTGCGGGGTGGCGGCGCTGGGCGAACGGGCTTCACGCTGACCAACACTGTTCCAAACGAAAGCTCCTCAGGACAACCAACTGGTGTTGCCGTTGCGACGGCCACAGAAGCCGAGTCCGGGCCGTTGCCCCATTCGCACTTCCGGGCTAGCCCAGGTGCCTATTCCACGGCGATCACTTCGCTCGAAGCACAGGGATTCACGGAGATTCACCTTGCGAAGGACACGCCCCATTTCAACCAGGCCGACCCAAAGTGGGGCGAATACCCCTATCCCAAGTTCCCGCCCGGGAACGGACAGGCCCGAAGCCTCGGTCAATCAGGGTGCGTTCCCACCGCTCTGGCGATCGCCGATGCGACTTTGAGCAAGAGCGGTACCACCCCCCTCCACGTGGCGGACTTCGCAGTCCAAGGTGGTTTCAGTGGGACCGTCGGCAGATCCGCATCGGACGCCCACGGAATGGGCCAGGCCTGGGCAGCCGCGAACGGTCTGACTTACACGGCGGCCACCAGCAAGGATCAGCGCAAGAACGTCGATACCTTGCGAGACGGCGTCATCAATGGTGGCGTCGGTGTGATTGGGGTGGGCGTCGACCCCAGCTCCGGTCGGGGCCACTTCACCGCCAAGGGACACGTCATGGTCGTGAACGGCTACGCCAAGGATAGTCACGGCAATGAATGGTTCTTCGTCGTCGACCCGGGTCGTTACAGCCAAGGGAGAAGTCCACACCTCGGGCCCGACCAGAATCTGGTGCAAGACAAGGCGCTCCACCTGGGCGCGGGGCAACTGCGCATTTCACGCGAACAGCTCCAGGCCGAGCTGCGACACGGCTACGTCCTGACAAAGGAACGCCAATGATCCTCCACAGCCATCGCTCGGCCATCGTCCTGCTCGGACTGCTGGCCCTGCTCGCCTGCCGCAAGAGCGATCCTCCATTCCGCGCCGCGGCTCCCGCGCTCGCGCCCGTCCAGTCGGCGCGCGTTTCCACGCCCACGCCCACACCCCGCCCCGCCCAGCGCCCACTACCCAACCAACCGACCGAGACAGCGACGCCACGGGTCCCAGCCACCGCCATGACATCAGCGCGCCATGACCATGGCCCGTCTTGGACACCGGACCGCGTTCGGACGTTCGTGCTGGGCATTCACCTCGAGACCCGTGAGTTTCTTGTCGAGCTACATAAGAAACGGAGTCCCGAAGTCATGCTCGGCAATTGCTACGACAGCGAAGGCGTCCCGGCCCTGGCAAAAAAATCGGACATCCTGGTTTTCCTGGAGAAACGAATCACCGATCCGGCCCTCCCGTGCTACGTCGCAACCTATTTCGGTTGCACCGTCGGCGATTGGATAGGAAGCGCCGGCGTCGCTATTCATGGGGGCTCCGACCTTGAACCGTTCACGAGGTCACGCGTGAGCATCGTCGAGCAAACACCGGATCGCGTGGTGGCTGACATTCTTGAAGCGCCCATGGAACTGGTCATCGACGGCGTGCTCGACCGAGAACAACTGGGCCCAGGGGAAGAGGCGAACATAAACACTGACTCGCGATACACCTTGTCCCGCAACGATGCCGGTGTGTGGCGCATCTCCGATCGGAAGGTGACATTCGATGCGTGGGAATGCCGACCGCGCTGACCACGTCACGTTCCCACGCGATCGGACCATCATCGAGCGCCGCATCGCGATCTTGCGTCCAGACCCATCCCGACCCGCCACGGCCCGATGCCGATCCGTACACCCCGCCGAAATCGCGGAACGTGTGCAGGCCGGCGTGTCTCTAGGGATCCACGGGAACCATCGGAACGTAGG
>JANOJB010000045.1:0-21127 GCA_031407985.1 Pseudomonadota bacterium
ATGGGCGATGCCGGTTCCGCAACCGACGTCCAGGATCACGTCGCCGGCCGCCGCCTCAAGGTTCTTGTACAGGGGCGACCAGTCGATTCCGCCAACCACGAACGGCCGGATCCGGTTGTAGACAAAGGGGTGACCGAGCACGCGTTGGTAGATGGACATGATCACTCCGGCCGGCTGAAGTGACGCCGTACGTGACGTGACGGGCCGATCTCGGCGGGTGGCAACGCCGTCCCCTGCCGCAGCTGAGGAACCAGATCGAAACGCCACGCGGCCCAGCTGGCGATCCCGACGCCGCCCAACAACGCCGCGGCCGTCCCCAGCGCCCAGGGCAGCAACAACGGTCCCAGCGTGGCACGCGCCGGCAGGCGCACAGTTGCGCTCAACAGCTCGATCTCGCGCTCAACGCAGCGAAAGGGACCCGACCAGGTCCCCATGGGTTCCTCCAAGATTCCCTCCGCGACGATCTCCTGGCCGGCGCGCAAGATCACCTCCTCGACGGACAGTTGTCCCCCGAACCCGAACTGTCGGCCAGCCGCCAGGGCGCCCAGGGATCCCGGCCGATGAAGAACCGGCGTCGCCTGGACGCAGGCGCTCTGGGACGACACCCGAACCCGGACCGCCCGCATCGGCGTCGACGCGGCAGCGGGCTCCGCGCCAGACCACGTCAGATCGAAATCCTCGGTCGACGCAAGCTCGTGTACCAGGTGCAACGAAGCGTTGACCTGTTCGGCGATGCGCAGCCGCCAGTGAACGCACGGAACACCCGAAACAGGTGACCGCAACAGCTCTCCCCGGTGGGAGGCAACACCCACGAACGTAACGGCGCTGGGGGCGTTTCCCGTGGCCTGGTTGTTCCTCGTCAACGGCTTCCCGTTCATGTGGTGGTGTTTTTCAAGAGGGGTGGTGGGGTCTGTTGTTCTTGGTCTTCTTCTTGCCCTTTGGACAAAGCGGCCGGCACATCGACCACGGCGCTGTATTCTTCCAGCTTACGATACAAGGTCTTGCGATCCAGCCCCAGCTTCTGGGCCGCACGCGTCTTGTTTCCCCCTTCCGCCCGCACCACCCGCTCGATGTATTCGCGCGCCACTTCGTCCAGGGTCAGGCCCCGGGACAATGCGCTGCCAAGGGTATCCACCGGTTTGCGCTCCCGGATCGTCGTGGGTAAATCCACAAGACGAATCGTGTCACCCTCGGCCAGCGCCACCACGCGTTCCACGACGTTTTCCAGTTCACGCACGTTGCCCGGCCACGCATATCCCAAAAGCGCCTGCTTGGCGGGCTCCTGAAATCCCTTCATGGGCTTACCGGCCAGCGCGGCCGCCGCCGCCAGAAAATGTTCGCACAGCGCCAGAATATCCTCGGGTCGCTCGCGCAGGGGCGGTAGGTGAATGTGAATGACGTTCAGGCGGTAGTACAGATCCTCGCGAAACGTGCCGTCCTTCAGCCGGCGATCCAGATCGCGGTTCGTCGCCGCAATGACGCGCACGTCGACCTTTTCGCTGCCGCTGGCGCCGAGAGGTCGGATCTCCCGATCCTGCAACACGCGCAACAGCTTGGCCTGCAATGCCGGTGACAGCTCGGCGATCTCGTCAAGAAACAATGTTCCGCCGTCCGCCTCGACGAAGATGCCTGCCCGATCCGTCCGGGCATCGGTAAACGCGCCGCGCTTGTACCCAAACAATTCACTTTCCAGCAGCGCGTCGGGAATCGCCGCGCAGTTCAACGGAACGAAGGGACGATTTTTGCGTGGGCTGGAAAAATGCAGCGAACGCGCGATCAGTTCCTTACCCGTGCCCGAATCGCCTGTGATCAAAACCGACGCCGATGACCCGGCCAGGCGCCTCACCATCCCGAATATCTCTTGCATCGCCGGTGATCGGCCGATCATGTTGTCGAAGCGATAACTCCGCTCGACCTCGTCGCGCAGCCGCGCGACCTCGGAACGCAACTCCCGCTCACCCAGAGCCTTTTCGACGGCCAGCAGCAACTGGTCGATTTCGAATGGTTTCGTGATGTAGTCGAACGCCCCCAGTTTCACGGCGCGAATGGCGGTGTCTATCGAACCGAACGCCGTGATCGTAATGACGTAGGGAGAAGGCTCGCAGGCCTTGATCTCGCGCAGCATATCCAGACCATCGAGATCGGGCATCTTGACGTCCGAGATCACCAGATCGATCCCGCCCTGCCGGACCCTTTCGACCCCGGCCCTTCCGCCCGCCGCGGTCGCCACGTCGTATCCATCCTCGTCCAGGGCCTCGCGCAGCAACTCGCGCATGGCGGCGTCATCCTCGACAACCAGTACATGCGCCCGTGGACGTTTCGAACGGCCTGGTCCACGAACGGTCTGGGGAATCTCGTTCAACGGGTTAAATCTTGCCGATCATGGCTTGCGGGGCAAGCCAGCCTTGCCGCCTTCGGGCTTTGCGGTCACTCCAGTCCCGCCAAGGGCAGGATCCATTGGCAAATAGACCCGGAACGCGGTTCCGGATGTGGCACCGGCCGGGGGACTTTCGACCTCAATCCAACCATCGTGATCCTTTACGATCCCGTTGCTGACCGCCAGACCCAGGCCGGTCCCCTGCCCTTCGTCTTTGGTGGTGAAGAAGGGCTCGAAGATATTCTCGCGATCGGCGGCCGAGATTCCGGCGCCGCTGTCGACGACTTGCAGCACCACGAAATCCCCTGGCGCGGCCAGATCCAGTCCGCCCTTGCGCCGGGTCACCACCTCCAGCGACACCTTCAAACGCCCACCCGACGGCATGGCATGCACGGCGTTCATCAACAGGTTCAGGCAAACCTGTTGGATCTGATCCGGATCACCCGGCACTTCCCGCGAGCCGGATTTGGCAAAAGCGCTGGTATCCACCTCCGTCACGATTGCCTGGCGTCTGATGGTCTCACCGACAAAGTCCAACGCCTCGGCCACAACGACGTCCAATCGAACCCGGGTCAACGTCGGACCCTTCTTGCGCGAAAAATCCAGCACCTGGTTGATGATTTTTGTGATCCGGCCGACCTGCGCCTGAATGATTTCGGCGTTTTTCGCAACCTCGTCGGGATCGTTTCCCTTCTTTTCCAGCGACCGCGCGCGACCACCGATCACGTTCAAGGGTGTGCCTACCTCATGAGCGATCTCGGCGGCCATCTGTCCGATGGTGGCCAGCTTTTCCGATTGACGCAGGCGGGTTTCAAGCGCAAGGCGCGCCCGGGCGCCGCGGCCGGTTTCCTCGTGGGCCTCCCGGAGCGATCCGGTCATGGCGTTGAAGCGGTTTGCCAACGCGCCGATGTCGTCCTCGCGTTCCGCCAGCAGCACCCGCGACAGATCACCTTTGCTGACCGCATCGATGCCTTCCAACAAGCGCCGCAAAGGCGCCGTGACCCCCGCGCGCAGTGCCAGAAGCACGCCGACCGCCAGCAACACCACCACCGCCAGCAGCAGGGGAAACATCCGACGCGCCGTGGCCCCGACCGCCACACCGATGTACGCGGTTGATCGCCGCATTCCCAGCACGGCCACGGGACGCCGGTTGCGATCGCGGTGGGGCAACGTCAGCCCGGCGGCGTCGTACAGCGGAACCGCCATCGCGAACGAGGGGGCTCCGTCGGTGCGTTCGAAAATGCGCCCCACCGGCGCGTCCTGAAATTCCGCCGCTTCCAGCAGCACCAGCCAGCCGGGATCACTGGTGCGCCAGGGTCGCCCCTCTTGATTGGGCGCCTTCAGTATTTCCAATTGAAACGGATCGTCGTGCTCGCGGGCATTCCAGGCCCGTTCGGTCAAGGTGGCCACCGCGGTCTCCGCCGACAGGGGTTCAATGCCCGCCCGCAAGGCATCAGCCACCTCGCGCGCCTGGCCAGCCAGATCCGCCTCAAGATCGGCCCGCCGCGCGCGCAGGGCCGCGTAGCCAAGACCGCCCAACATCGGAGCCACCAGCATGGTCGCAAGCAGGGTGACGCGCGTGCTCAGCTTCATCCGGATTGGCCATTATAGCCGCTTGGCGCGCGTGTTATACGAGGGGCCATGTCGGTTACCGTTGGGCAGATAGAAACCTTGATCCGCGACGCGTTGCCGGATGCGTCGGTATCGGTCACCGACACCACCGGAGGCGGCGACCATTTTTCGGCGATCGTCGTGACCACGGCGTTTCACGGTAAAACGTTGATCGAGCGGCACAGGATGGTCTATGCGGCGCTCGGCGATCTGATGCGTGTGCGGATACACGCACTGGCTTTGACGACCGACACACCCGAGGAGTACAAGCGAACATGATCTCCGACGACTTGAAGAAACGAATCGAAGAAACGATCACCAAGGACCGCGTGATCCTGTTCATGAAGGGCAGTCCCTCCATGCCCCAATGTGGTTTTTCCGCGGCCGTCGTGCAGGTGTTGAAGGAGGTCGGTGCTCCCTTCGCCACGCACAACATCCTCGCCGACAACGAAATCCGCGAGGGGCTGAAGGAATACTCGAACTGGCCGACGTTCCCTCAGCTGTACGTCGACGGCAAACTGATCGGCGGCGCGGACATCGTGCGCGCGATGCACGCCAAGGGCGAACTGTCGCTTTTGCTTTCCAAGTAAGACCAAACAGGCAAATAGGTAGGAACGAACCATCATGGCCAAGGACAGCAGCAGAGACAGCAAAGACGCCAGCCCAGCCGGTGGCAAAACCAGTGCCACGGCCGCCAACAAACCAGCGAAGAAGAAGGGCGCCGCCAGCGATAGCCCCGTCGAGGCCGTCGACCCGGAAAAAGCGATGGCCGCGGCCCGCGAACATCTGGCGGAAACAGGACGCAACGATCCCTGTCCCTGCGGATCGGGCAAGAAATACAAGAAGTGTCATCTGGCGTCGGACGAAACCACTGCCGTGGCCCCGCCCGAGGCACCTGACGCGAAGAAAACGCTGGCGAACGCGTGGGGTCTGTTCGAGCAGCGCCGCCCGGGCGCGGCCGAACGTGAATTCCGCGCCGCGCTGAAGCTGGATCCCACCCTGGTCGACGCCCGCGTCGGCATCGGCATGGCGCGCCTGTCGGCCAACGATGTCGAGGCCGCGAAGACCGAGCTGTCCGCCGTGGTCAACGCCGCGGAGAAGGACCTGGAGAAGCTGCGCACGGACAAGGTCACGGACGCGTTCACGCGCCCCGAGGTGCAGCCCCTGATTCGTGCGACCCACGCGCTAGGCTGTCTGGCCTACGATCAGGAACGGTACGTCGATGCCTTCACTGATCTGGAACGTGTCTTCAGCATCGACAACGGCGCGGTCGGAACCGAAGCCCGTTTGATCGCCGGCAAGGCGCTGATGAAGCAGGACAAGGCCGCGGAGGCCGTGAAGGTGCTGGAGCCCGCGACGACGTCCGAAACCGGTGCCAGCCGCGCCCGCATGGGCCTGGCGCTGGCTCACTTCGTCACCGGTGCCGCGACCGAGGCGGCAACCAGCCTGACCGCCGCGCTGGAGGCGAACCCGCACTTTGCCAAGGCGGTGCTGGGCCGCATTCGCCGCCGCGTCGAGAACCTGGCCGGATCGCAGCCGGGTTCCATCGAGGAGGCGCTGGTCTACGCGCAAACCTACGGGGATGTCTGGACGGACGACGCCAAGAAGCTGTTGCAGGCCGCCGTCGACGGTACGGACGCTGCCGCCGCCAAGAAGCCCGCGAGGGCCACTGTCCCGAAAGCCCCTGAGACGCCCGCCGGCTGATGGGGGCGTAAGGGGCAGCGCCCCATGCCCCGCCGGGCCGCCAAGCGGAGCGCCCCGCCCCGCCGGGCCGCCAAGCGGCCGGACGGACGTGTTACTTGCCGGCCTTCAGGGCGCGCAACCAGTCTTCGACCTTCTTCGATCGTTTCTCCAACTCGGCCCGCTGTTCCTCCAGCGCCGCCTTGGCTCCGTCGAACGACGCCGCAAGGGCGTCTGGATAGTCATTGGCCAACGCATTCAACATGACGTCGTAGTCCGTCACCAGGTTCGAATTGCCTCCCTTGGGATCGATCTGCTGCAGCTTCTTGCCCGTGGCGACAATCGCCTTTTCCAGCTTCGTCTTCAGCTTGTCGATGTCCGCTTTCGATTTGGCGGCGTCGTAAGCGGCCCGCGTCTTCTGGATGAACGCCCACACCTCGTTGTGCAGCTTCACCTTCGTCTTGTCCCAGTCGAGCAACCGCTTGCGCTCGTCGGCGGCCAACTGCGCCGCCAGCTTCGCCTCGTCGGCTTTGCGGCGCTCCATGCGCTCGGCCAAGCTTAACCCGTCTGTCGGCGCGGGCCCCAGCTTCGACTTCTTGACCGCCGCGTCTCCGCTGGATGCGTCGACCGCCGCAGGCGACGCGGCGGGAGCAGGGGGCGGGACCGCGGGCGCCGGGGCGGCGGGCGGCGGCGCCTTGGGAGCCTCGGCCGGACACGCGGCGCACATCAACAACAACAGGGCAAGGCTTGGCGTTCGGGCTGGCGTGCGCATGGGTCCTCCCAGGGAAAGGTGATCCGGCGCCAAGGCTCCGGCGCAGGGGACAATGGCTCCGATCGTTGACAACCGCAACCGACCGACGCCAACCTCCCGGACCCGTGGTCGAACCCAGTCCCATCGATCCGTATCCGCGCAACCGTGCAGGCATCGTGCGTGGGCTGGTGGGCAAGACGATCACGTTGTCGACCAGGGATTTTCATTACGTCGTCGGGCGCCTGGTAGCGCTGGACGACGACGACATGCTGGTGGTCGCCGTCAAGGACCAGCAGGTTCGCCTGGCGCGTGTGAACCTGGCGACCATTCACGAATCGGATCCCGCCCTGGCTGAATACGTGAAGTAAGGTCCCGTCTTTTCCATACGACCGCAACAAACAGCAACGCCAACAGGACCACTCCGGGACCCCAGTTCAGCAGGTCATACATGTGCAGCAACAAATGTTCTTCGATGGCGCCGCGGTGCACGGCGCTTTGAAGGGTGCCCTTCGTATAGATGCTGATCTGCCACGAGGCCACCACCGCGCCCACGATCGCCAGCATGATCACCACCCAGATGTTGAACCGCTTCAGCCGCCACCACCCGACAAGCTCGGCCGCGAGAATCAGCACCGGAAGCGCATATATGACGGTGTAGTGCTCCCAGGCCCATTGCGAGGTAACGACCGACAGAGCGACGAACAATGCGTAGGAAAGGTCGAAGCCACCGTCTCGGCCAGCCTCCCGGACCGGTCGATACACCAGCCATGACGCTGCGGCCACCAGGATCAGCGCGATGGTCGTCGAGATCAGAGTCGCCGAAAATAGGACCGGCCCATGGGGGACACAGACGGGCTGAAACAGGCGCAGGACAATCCCATGAATGCTCTGGTTCTGAATACTGCTCATCCATTGGTCCGCGATCGGAGCCTGTTGCTTCAGGAATCGACCCCAGCTGGCAACTCCAAAACCGGCCGTCATGTAAACGGCCACCCCCGCATAGACGATGCAGGCCGATAGAACCGCGCGCCACCGACGCGTGACCAGGAACAGAAGCACCATGGCTCCGGGAAATGCTTTCAATGTGCAAGCCACGCCCAAGCTGGCGCCCGCCAGCCAGTCATCTCCGGACCGTCCGGCGTACCAGGCAACAAAGTACAGGAAGCCGATCAGCGCCGAAATCTGACCGACCGAGATGTGATACTTCATGAAGGGCGAGACCAGAATGAAGGTCAGGAGCAGCCAGGCACTGACCATCGGGGCCGGATAGCGAAGCAGCTTCATCGTTGTCTGCAACTGCATGAAGAGAAGCAAAATCGATAGCCAGGCCAAAGTGGCGGCGGCCGTTCGACTGCTCATACGGGCCAGCGGCAAGAACCAAAACGACGTGGTGGGAGGATGGCCGTTGCCCGCCGGCCCAAACGCGGCGAGACCTGACTTGGCGGCACCCTCTGGTGTGAAGGGATTCTGGTGCTCCAAAAACGCCCGGGCGGTCAGTTGATCCACGGCCAGATCCCAGTGCGTGGCATCCAGCGCCAGTTCAATCCGCGGCGACGCTTGCAGAAACAGCGCGACGCCCAGAAGCGCCGCCACCAAAACAAGCACGTTCCTCAGCCGGGCGGGGAAAAATCGCGAGCGCAACCAGATAGGCACGTGGCTAGAAATCCAATCAACCAGCTAGGTGCCAGCACTATCCACGCCTGACCAGGGGAATTCAACACAATAGGCAAATGGACGACGTCAAGTAAGATCACCTTTGGAGAGAATCGGAAAATGCCGCTGTCGAGTGCACGGGGACGCGCCATCATCGCGCGGCTAGGGACGCTCGGGATCCGCGAGGAGGATCTCGACGAATCGTTCGTCAGGTCCGGCGGCAAGGGCGGACAGAACGTGAACAAGGTCGCGACCTGCGTGGTCCTGGTCCACCGCCCCACGGGTACCGCCGTGAAGTGCCAGCGCGAACGCAGCCAGGGGCAGAACCGTGTCGTCGCGCGCCAGATGCTGGCCGACAAAATCGAAACCGCGCGCCTTGGCCGTGCCAGCGCCCGTGCCCAGGAAGAATCGCGTATCCGCCGCCAGAAGCGCCGCCGTTCGCGCCGCGCCAAGGAAAAGATGTTGTCCGCCAAACACGCGCGCTCCGACACCAAGGCGGGACGCGCGCGCGTTCGCGGCAACGGCGACTAGATTCGATCGTCGACGAAGGACGGCCGGCTGCTACCCTTCGCCGTCAATGTCTGGTCCCATGTCCGAGCGCAAGCTTGTATTTCTGTTGGGTGCGGTTCAGTTCGTAAACGTCATGGACTTCATGATGGTGCTGCCGCTTGGTCCCGATTTCGCGGCGGCGCTGGCGATTCCCACCGATCGCCTGGGTTTGGTGGCGGGCAGTTACACGGCGGCGGCCGCGATCGCGGGCCTGATAGGTACGCTGTTTCTGGATCGCTTCGATCGACGTTCCGCGCTGTTCGTCGCCATGTTGGGGCTTGTGATTGGCACGGCCGTCGCGGGATTCGCGACCGGTTTGTCCAGCATGCTGGGAGCGCGCGTTCTGGCGGGGGCGTTCGGCGGTCCGGCGTCGGCACTGACGCTGTCGATCTTGACCGATCAGGTGCCGCCTTCCCGCAGGGGCAAAGCGTTGGGCGCCGTGATGGGCGCGTTCGCGGCTGCGTCGGTGTTGGGTGTGTGGTCGGCGCTGGAACTGTCCCGCATCGGCGATTGGAGAACCCCGTTTTTCGCCGTCGCCGGACTGGGGCTGGTTCTGGTCACGGCGGTCATCTGGGTCATGCCGCCGATGCGTGGTCACCTGGAAACCATCGGCCAAAGTCGGCCGGTGCGATCGCTGCGCGCCTTCCTGGCCGATCCGACCGTGTTGCTGTCACTGGCGGCGACCGGGTTGACGATGCTGGGCGCGTTCGCGCTGATCGTGAACCTGTCGGCGTACCTGCAGTTCAACCTGGGATACCCGCGTGGGCGTCTGGGATTTCTGTACATGATGGGGGGCCTGGTCAGCTTCTTCAGCATGCGTCTGGCGGGACGAACCGTGGACCGCCGTGGCTCCGTACAGGTCGTCACCGTTGGAACCGCCTTGATCGTCGCGGTGATCGCGCTGACCTTTCTTCCCGCGCGGCCACTGATTCCCGCCGTGGCGTTGTTCATCGGATTCATGATGGGCAATTCGACCCGCATCGTGGCGCTGAACACACTGACCATGCGCGTTCCGGACGCCAACGAACGTGCCCGTTTCATGTCGGCGCAATCCGCCGTATCGCACATCGCCACCGCCACGGGCGCCGGAGCGTCGGCGTTGGTACTTCACGAACAGCCGGATCACAGCTTGGCCGGAATGCCGACGCTGGCCGTTGCCGCCATCGTGCTGTCCGCAGCGCTGCCATTTGTGATCGCGGCGATCGCGTCGCGTGTCCGCGCCCGCTCGGTCGCCGCTTCACCACCCGTGTGAGGCAGACGCAGTCCAAGCCCGAACCGCTGCGAACGGCGATATGCCTATCCATGTGCTATAGGCATACACATGGCGACCAAGAGAAAAAGCCACAATCTAGATGAGACGCTCCTTCGTCGAGCCAAACGGGCCCTGGGCGTCGAGACCGAAACAGCCGCCATCCACGCCGCGTTGCGCGCCGTACTCGTCGGGCAACAAGCGTTGTCGGACCTGGAATCCGTCAGGAGTCGCCGAATGTTCCGGCCAGATTTCGTGCGTGACGTGAGTCGTGGAACTCTATCTCGGTGAAGGTCGTCCTCGACACAAACGTCTACGTCTCGCTGCTCCAACGGAACGGGGAGTTCAATCGCCGTCGTGATCTGCTGGCACGTGTTCTTCCCCAAACTTGGCTCAGTGGCGTCGTCCTCCACGAGCTTCTCGCCGGAGCCCGCGGCGATCTCGGGCGCGCGTCGGTGCGACGCGCAGTAGTGGCGCTTGAACGTGCGGGCCGCCTGGTTAGCCCAAATGACGACGACTGGGCCTTGGCCGGCACCGTACGTGGAAAGATATGGGAGCAGCGCCCCGACCTGCGCACCAAGCGCTTTCAGAACGATACGCTGCTGGCATGTTCCGCACGGCGGATTGGAGCGTTTGTGGTGACGGCAAACTTGTTTGACTTCACCGTCATTCGCAGACACGTCTCATTCAGATTCGGGTCGTTCGATGATTTGAGCGGACAGCTCTGACGGAGCAGACTGGTCATGGTCACGCCGTGGTTGCCTATGCCATTCGACCACCCACATCGACCCACCATCGCGATTTCATGTAACGGCATTTCGCGCGACTGGTGACGCTGCACCGACGGGAAGTAGCCGCGCGCTCATTCTCTCGCGTTCGCGTTGTTCGCGAGGCAACACTTCTGGTCGATGGTGATCACGATGATCGCGAAGTTTCCGTCGAGGTGAGCCTTCGAGACGCGCACGCAACACTGGAGTTACTCAAGGCGCACGAGGCGCCCCCCCCTCAGGTTTTCACCCTACCCCCAGCCCAAAGGCCCTATGGGAAGATTCCTGTTCGTCTCATCCGTCGCACTTTGTCTCGTGAGCTGCATGCCCTCGGGCGTTTCGGACCCCGACCAGGATGGTGGCGCCGGTGCTTCGACCTCGACGGGTCGTGGTGGCCAAACCGGCAGCGGCGGCCTGCCCGGCTCTGGTGGCGCACCGGGATCGGGCGGAGCCACCGTCTCGGGTTCCGGCGGAAGCGTCAGCTCTGGCGGAGCGACCCCGACGGGCGGTAGCAACCCAAACGGCGGCGCGCCCGCAACTGGCGGCAGGGGCATGGGCGGCGTCTCGGCGATGGGCGCTGCGACGGCAACTGGCGGGCGCGCGTTAACCGGAGGCACCACGGCGACGGGCGGTGCGACGGGAACCGGCGGGCGCGCGCTAACCGGAGGCACCACGGCGACGGGAACCGGCGGGCGAGGTACAGGTGGCGCGGTGGCCACCGGCGGCATGACCGGATCCGGTGGAGCACAGACATCCACCGGCGGCGTTTCGCCGTCGTCCGCGGGACCGGCGGAGACGAAGCCCCTCGGCTATGGCAGGAACACCACCGGCGGTGGTTCCGCGAGCCCGGTGAGCATCGACTCGTTTTCCGCGCTCCAGGCCGCCATCGACGGCTATTCCGGGACCGGCGGGCTGGTCATCAACTACACCGGCACATTCAATTTCGCGTCCATCACCGATCCTTGCGCGCAGTTCAACAAGGCGGCCCAGATCGTCGAGATCAAGCAGAAGAGCGACATCACCATCATGGGGGCCGACGGCTCGGGCGCGAACTTCGGCCTTCACATCGCGTCCTCGTCCAGCAACATCATCGTCCGCAACATGAAGTTCGGATTGCTGCCAGGCGGTGAGATGGCCGACGCGATCTCGGTCGAGGGCCTGAGCAGCGGATTCCCCACGGACATCTGGATCGACCACAACGAACTGTTCAGCTCGATGGCCGACTGCGCGGGCGCCGGCGACGCATCGTTCGATGGGTTGATTGACTTCAAGAAGGGCCCCGACCGCGTCACCGTCTCGTACAACTACATCCACGACCATCACAAGGCGACGCTGAACGGTTTCACCGACACCGACGATCAGGTCAGGCACATCACCTACCACCACAACGTCTTCGAAAACGTCGGCTCGCGCACGCCGCTGCAGCGCCACGGCCACAGCCACATGCTGAACAACGTCTTCAACAAGGTCGTCACGTCCGGCATCAACATCCGCATGGGCGGCTACTCGCTGGTCGAGGCGAACTACTTCGAGACAGTGAAGAACGCCGTCACCTCGCGCGACAGCTCGGCGTTGGGCTTCTGGGAGCTGCGCAACAACAACGTGAAGAGCCCGTCGGACTTCGCCGCCTACGGCCTCACCTGGTCGCCAAGCTCGGACCAGCCGACCAAAGACGCCACCGACTGGACCACCACCGCCACATTCCCCGAATCGCTGGGGTACACGTACACCGCCGATCCGGCCGGCTGCCTGAAGGGCAACCTGATCAAGTACGCGGGCGCGGGGAAGAAGCTGGCGACGCTGAAGTGCCCGTAGTCGCGCGGGCCATGGAAACGGCGACTCCGCTGCCGGCCCCGTAAGGGCACCGGCGCCCGGCCCCACGCAAGAGCCGACCACCGGATCGGCCTTGTTCTCGGCGCTCTCTGCGCCATGTGCGGCGTTGGCGGATCCTGACCTGCGACAAGAGCAATGACCCATCCGAATGCCAATTCGGAACGCACAAGCTAGGGATCCTTGATTTAGACGTCTCAGTTGGACGTATTTTCGATCACATTCACAAAAGTTGTTTCAGGCATCGCGTCAATCATGCCTATTTTTGATAGTAGGATAAACAACCACCCATTAAATGACCTCGACCACCGCAATGTTGTGATCTAGGATGTGACCTCTTCGCCAACAGGAGGCCTTCCGATGTCCACGTCACGCGTACCAGCCCGTAGGCCCGATCCCATCAAGCCCCCGGCATCCCTTGTCCCGGCGGCGCCGAAGACAGGTCAGAAGACAGGTCAAGTCGTCGCGGTCGCGCCCACGGGCGCCGAGAAGCTGATCCGCTGCCTGGAACGCGAGGGCGTGGAATACGTGTTCGGTCTGTCGGGCGGCGCCGCGATGCCGATCTTCGATGCGCTGGTCGATTCGAAAATCAAACTGATCCTGGTCCGCCACGAACAGGGCGCCACACACATGGCCGACGGCTACGCACGTTCGACCGGCAAGCCGGGCGTCGTGCTGGTGACTTCGGGCCCCGGAGCGACCAATACGGTGACCGGCCTTCTGACCGCCTTGATGGATTCGGTGCCGATGATCGTGCTGACCGGCCAGACCATTTCGCCGATGCTGGGTAAAGATGCCTTTCAGGAAGCAGACGTCACGGGCATCACGTACCCGGTCGTGAAGCATTCGTACCTGGTCAAAAATCCGAACGACATTCCACGCATCGCGCGCGAGGCGTTTCACCTGGCCACCAGCGGACGTCCCGGCCCGGTGTTGATCGATCTGCCGAAGGACATCACCAGCGCGCGTTGCACGGCGGATTTCGTCGATGGCAGCGATCTGGATCTGCCGGGGTACCACCCGCCGGGCAAAGCCGACCCCGCCGCGATCAAGAAGGCGGCGGCGTTGCTGGCCAAGGCGAAAAAGCCCGTGCTGTACGTCGGACACGGGGCCGTGATCTCGGGCGCGGGACCGGCGGTTTTGAAACTGGCGGAAATACTTCAGGCCCCCATTGTGAACACGTTGCTGGGCAAGGGCGCCGTGCCCGAGGACCACCCGCTGCATCAGGGCATGCTGGGCATGCACGGCACCGCCTACGCTAACAAGACCGTGGCCAACTGCGACTGCATCGTGGCGATCGGCGCCCGCTGGGACGATCGCATCACGGGCAAACTCAGTGAATTCTGCGTCGGCGCCAGCAAGATCCACATCGATGTCGACGCGTCGGAATTCAACAAAATCGTTCGGCCCGACGCCGCGATTGCGGGCGACGCGCGGCTGGCGGTCGAGGATCTGATTCCGCTGTGTACTCCCTGCGACAGCGAAGCCTGGCTGGCCGAGATCGCCGCCTGGCGCAAACAATTCCCCCTGAAATATTCAAAGAAGGGCGGTCTGAAGGCGCAGTACGTTCTCGACCGTCTGGACAAGCTGGGCGGGCGGGACTGCATCCTGACCACGGACGTGGGCCAGCATCAGATGTGGGCGGCGCAATTTTGCCTGACCACCAAGAACCGCCACTGGTTGTCGTCCGGCGGCGCGGGCACGATGGGCTTCGGATTCCCCGCCGCCATCGGCGCCCAGTTCGCGAACCCGGGCAAGAAGGTTTGGTGCATCGTCGGCGACGGCGGTTTCCAGATGACTTTGGCCGAACTGGCGACAGCGTCGATCCACAAGTTGCCCGTGAAGATCCTGATCATCAACAACGCGTACCTGGGCATGGTCCGCCAGTGGCAAGAGCTGTTCTTCGACAACCGCCTGTCGGGTGTTGATCTGGAGGGCAACCCGGACTTCGTGAAGTTGGCGGGCGCCTACGGAATCAAGGCGTGGCGCGTGCGCCGGCCCGCCGAGGTCGACCGCGTGCTGAAGGCGGCGATGGACTACAACGAAGGCCCTTGTCTGATCGATGCGGAGGTCGTGAAGGAGGACAACGTGTTCCCGATGATTCCGGCGGGCGCCTCGCTTCACGACATGATCATCGAAAAGCCCAAACACAAAATGGAAAAGCCCACGGGGTCCACCTAGCCATGACCGCCACGGCCATCAACCCTTCGCCTGCTTCGGCATCCCCCACAACCGCCGGTACTCCCATGCACACGATTTCGATTTTGGTCCGCAACAAACCCGGCGTCCTGGTGCGCGTGGCGCTGGTGTTCGCGCGCCGCGGTTACAACATCGACAGCCTGGTCGTTAGCCCCGACATGACCAACAGCGGGTTCTCGCGCATCACGATCACGTGCAGCGGCGATCCCGAAACGCTGGAGCAGATCATCCGGCAGACCACCAAACTGATCGACGTGGTGCACGCGATCGATCACACCGGGCAGTCGGTCATCGAAACCGAAATCGCGCTGGTGAAGATCCGTCTCCCGCTGGACCGTCGTACGGAGATCCTACAGATCGCCGAGCAGTACGGCGCCAAGGTGTTGGACTACGGGAACGATTCGCTAATCCTCCGCACCTACGGCTCCAGCGACAAGCTGGACGCGCTGACGATCCTCATGAAGCAATTCGAGGTCGTCGAGCTGGTGCGGTCCGGCAAGATCCTGATGACGCGTGGATTGGCCACGACCTGAGGGCCCGTGGTTCGTGGGCGACTCAGATCAACAACAAAAGGCCCGTCTGAAATCCAAAATCCGTGATCGTCTCGTCGATGCTTGTGGCACCCGACGATCGACTGCCGGAAAGTCCCAGGTCGACGGTGGGACCGACCAGGATAAAAGCGCGGGGCGCCGCCTGAAACATCAGCGGCGCTTCCAGTGTCAGGGCCACCGCGGACACGGTCGACGTGGATCCGCCCGTGCCGCTCTCGCTGGAAACGCTCAAGTATGTGATTCCACCGCGCGGCCAGATCGAAACCGCGGGACCAAGTCGAACCGCGTAGCCGATGCGTGGCGCCACCAAAAACCCGCTCAGCGAGCCACTTGAGGGCGAGAAGTTGAAATAGCCCAAAGACCCTCCGATGCTGAGCCCTCGGGTGACGAATCCGTCGAAGGCGATCCGGGGCCACGCGTATCCGCTTGCTCCGCCCAGGGGATTCGTGAACAGAGTGACGCTGTCCAGCGACTCGCTCATGGTCACACCAGCCATCGTCTGAGTCCGCTTGCTGTGGACGAATCCGAACAGACGGTCGGCGGAAATGGCCAGATGTCCCGCATCTCCAAAGGCCGGCTCCTGGGCGGCCACGCGCCCAGCCGACAAAATCACCGCGAATCCAATCAGGCAGATCGGGATTGTTTTCATGGGCCCCCCTTTCAGTGTCCATCCTGCGCGAGTCGCCGGTTCGGCGGCACCGGGAGCCTATCCGAAAGAGGCCAATCAAACGAGGTTTGCGCGAGCAGGTCCAGGTGAACCGATTCCCGCTGTCGCGGCGTCAGTGGGATCCAAACGGAACCAGCGGCCACAGCGCAGTCAGCGCCGACGTGTCGACAGATCCGTTTGCACGCGAACCGCCGAGAACGTGGGATGACCCGCGCAGCTCGGCGGGTTCAGCTTGCGAAGCTCCAGACGAAAACGCGCGCCTGGCACGCGCTCTTCCAATGTGTCGAGCATCCGGCGCGCCAGCGATTCCAGCAGCCGGTGCGGCTCGCCGGCACCGATGGTCACGATGGCTTCGGTCAGCGCGCTGTAATCCACCGTGTCGGCCAGACGATCGGTTCGCTGCCCCGAATCCCCGTCGACATCGACCTCCAGATCGGCCTCGAACTTGCGCAGGCTCTTTCGTTCGATCGCGGTCGCACCGTGGCGGCCCTCGAACCCGATATCGCGCAGGACGATCGTCATCATGCCGGTTAGCTGGCGTCCGCCTCGGCCTCGGCGGCCTCGGCTTCCTTTTCCTTGCGCAGTTTGCGCTTGATGATCTCGCGCTTCACGGGTCCACATTGATCGATCAGCAACCGCCCGATCAAGTGATCGTTTTCGTGTTGCACGGCGCGCGCGAACAACGCCTCGCCCTCGATCTCGAACGGTTTCCCGTCGACGTCCAGCGCGCGCACGCGGGCCCGCATGCCACGTTTGACCGGAACGTAGATCCCCGGGAACGACAGGCAACCTTCGTCACCGGTCTGGGATTCGTCCGACAGGCCGACGATCTCCGGGTTTATGAAGACCTTGGGTGGCGCATCGTCGGCGCCGCCCGCCACCGGGCCGTCGATGATAAACAAGCGCAGCGGAACACCGACCTGGATGGCCGCCAATCCGGCGCCGTTCGCCGTGAACATGGTCTCACCCATGTCGTTGACCAGCTGGCGCAAGCTGTCGTCGAACGCGGTAACGTCCCGCGATCTTTCACGCAGGGCGGCGTCGGGGTAGCGCAGGATGGGACGAATCGCCATGTGCATCCAGAATGACATTGCCAACTTACCGTCGCAAGCGGCGATCTATTCTCCGCGTGTCAGACTAGGCGCGTGGGAACTTCTTTAGGAATTTCAGGCCACGTTCGCCGGACATTGGACATTCCCGGCGAATGCCCAGGGTCCGCGTCGCGTTGACTTTCCCCAAGGGCAACCGTAACTTGACGCGCCCACCGACATCCAAGAACCCGATGAAACTTCAGCGCTACGCGGAAGCCGACCTGCCGACGGCGTACGGTCCTTTTCGGCTCTATGTGTACCGGGCGGCGGATGTCCACCACGCCTCGTCACCGGGACGCGCCGTGGGCGCGCGTGAGACGAACGCGCGCGGCGCCGCGGCCCGTGCCCAAGAGCCCCACGAAGAACACATGGCGATCGTCAAGGGCGACGTCTCGCGCGGGACCAGCATCCTTTGCCGCGTGCATTCCGAGTGCTGGACCTCGGAGGTTCTCGGATCCCTGAAGTGCGACTGCCGGGATCAACTGGACTCGGCCCTCTCCAAGATTGCCGCCGAGGGTAACGGTGTGGTGGTTTACCTGCGCCAGGAGGGACGGGGCATCGGTCTTGGCAACAAGATTCGCGCTTACGATTTGCAGAACCAGGGCGCCGACACCGTGGAGGCGAACCTGCGTTTGGGCTTCGAGGCCGACGCGCGCACGTACGATCTGGCGGCGGCCATTCTGGAGGATCTTGGGGTCCGATCGGTACGTTTGCTGACCAACAACCCGCTGAAGGTGGGTGGGCTGCAGGCTGCTGGTGTGAAGATCGTCGATCGCCTGTCGCACTGGGTCGGCGAGAACCAGCACAGCGCCGGATACTTGGCAGTGAAACGCCGCAAGATGGGCCATCACCCGGACGTGCCGGTGCGGCTGCACGCGTTGCCGTCGGGCCGGAAGTAGTCGGGCCCGCCCACCCATCACCACCCGAGGTTGCCATCAGCACAACGACCGATTCGCTTGTTGAACGCATTCGCGCCGTCCTGGCCCACGTCAAGGATCCCGCGCTGGGCATGGATCTGGTGACGGCAGGCATGGTCAAGGCCGTGGCGGCCGACGGCCCGAACGGCAACGTCAGCGTCGATATCGAGCTGACCTCGCCGGCCTGCCCGTCGCGCGAGGTGATCAAGAAATCCGTCGAGGCCGCCGTACGCGCGGTCGACGGGGTCGCCGCCGTCGACGTCCGGTTGTCCGCCACCGTTCGTGGACGCCCCAACCATCCGGACAACCCGCGCCTGCCGGGCGTCCGCAACATCATCGCCATCGCGGCCGGCAAGGGCGGCGTCGGCAAATCCACGGTCACCACAAACCTCGCGGCGGCGCTGGCGGCGCAGGGTGCACGCGTCGGGATCCTGGATTCGGACGTCTACGGCCCGTCGATCCCGCAGATGCTGGGCGCGCCCGAACAGGCGGCCGGTACGGAAACTGGCAAGAAGATCACCCCCGCGGTGCACTACGGGATGAAGGTCATCTCGATCGGTTTCTTCGTCGAGCGCGGCGGCGCGGTGATCTGGCGCGGGCCCATGGTGCACAAGCTGCTCCAGCAGTTCATCGAGGATGTCGACTGGGGCGAACTGGACTATCTGCTGGTCGACTTGCCTCCAGGGACCGGCGACGCGCAGCTGTCGCTGTCACAACTTCTGCCCGTAACCGGGGCGGTGATGGTGACGACGCCGCAGGAGGTGGCGGTTATCGACGTCGAAAAGGCGCTGGGGATGTGGAAACGCGTCGAAGTCCCGGTGCTGGGCTTGATCGAGAACATGAGCGGTTTCATCTGCCCGAGCTGCGGCCACCACGAGGAGATCTTTCTGGCCGGCGGCGGACGAAAGCTGGCGGAACGTGAAGGATTGACGTTTCTGGGCGAGGTTCCCCTGCTGGGTTCGATCAGCCGCGGCGGCGACGCGGGAAAGCCGGTGGTCGTCGCGGATCCCACGTCACAGGTCGCGCGCATTTTCGACGGGATCGCGTCGACGGTCGCCTGTCTGTTGTCGGTACGCAATACGCCGGATCCATCCAGCGGAAAACGCAGCGCGAAGTTAACGCTGATCCGCTGACAGCGCGCCAGAAAACCGGATTGTCGTCGAACCGGTCGATCCGGTGGGCAGTCGGTCTTTGCCCTACGCCGCGCGCAGGCGCTCGATGACCGCGGGGTGCGCGCGCACGTCGAAGATCACGACGTCTTCCTCGTAGCGTTCGCCCAACACTTCGCAGGACGCGAAGATCTCGCCACGCAGTTGCTGGCGGTTGTAGGGAACACGGACTTCGCCCTTCACCAGATCGCGGCCGAAAAAGGCGATCAACCGCGTGCGCAACATGGCCACGTCAGCGGGGCGGCGGGCTGACATCACGACGGCGTCGGGCCAGCGATCGGCGAGCGCGGCGGCAGCGGCGGCCTCGGCCGCGGGATCGCCGATGCGATCGATCTTGTTAAGGATGATCAGACGCGGAATGTCGGCCGCTCCAATTTCCGACAACACCTCGGTGGTGACGTCCAGCTGGCGCTCGAACCCTGGATCGGACGCGTCGACGACATGCGCCAGCAGGCCCGCTTCCAAAGCCTCGTCCAACGTACTCTTGAACGACGCAACCAGACCGTGCGGCAGTTTGTCGATGAATCCGACGGTGTCGGAGACCAGAATGCGTGGGTGAACCTCCGGCGACAACGCCCGCACGGTGGTGTCCAGCGTCGCGAACAGCTTGTCGGCGATGTACACCTCGCTGCCGGTCAACGCCCGCATCAAGGTGGATTTGCCCGCGTTCGTGTAACCAACCAGGGCGACGCGGTTCATGTCGCGGCGTCGCGCGCGCTGCGTGCTCTGCTCCTCGGCCATCGTGCCCAGTTCGCGCGTCAGCTCGGCGATGCGATCGCGAATCTTGCGGCGGTCCAGCTCCAGGCTGGATTCACCCGCGCCCTTGCCGCCGATGCCCCCGCGCTGCCGATCGCGACCTTTGCCCGCTTCGCGCAGACGCGGAACCAAATACTGCAGCCGGACAATCTCGACCTGAGCCTTGGCGACACGCGAACGGGCATGCCGCCTGAAGATCTCCAGGATGACCGCCGTACGATCCATGACCTCGACGCCAGTCGCCTTTTCGAGATTGCGGGCCTGCGACGGGGTGACGTCGTGATCCACCAGAACCACGCCGATGGGCAACGCGCCGGCACCATCCATGTCGCCAGCGTCCTCGTCGTCTGCCCTGCCCACATCGATCGTCGCTTCCTGGTCGTCCTCGCTTGCCGCACCTTCGGCTTCCCGTTCGGCATCGCGCGCGGCATGACCAGCGTCGGCATCATCACCCTCGCCGACCGGGGGACCTCCGGTCAAAGCTTGCAGGTCCTTCAGCTTGCCGCTGCCAAGGACGCTTCCCGCGTGCAGCGTACGGCGCTTCTGCGTGATCGTCGCCGCCACGGTCAGCCCCAGTGTTCGCGCCAGCCGGTGCATCTCCGCGATCGAGGACGAAAACGCAACCGGATCGACATCGGGAAGCTGCACGGCGATCAACACCGCACGGGCGGGCGTGGGCTGATCTGCGGATGACGTCGACATGGGGTGGCGCAGTATAGGTGACGGGCCGTCCGACGCACGCGCGCGACCGGAAAAATGGCGTAAACTGGCGACGCGATGCCGGTTCAAGGTCGATCTTTGCCCCTGGCGCCGAAGGCGCCACCCGCGCGGCGTCATCTGCCTTTGGCGGCCGACACGCGGGACGTGGACCGACGCTGGCGGCCGATCTACGCGGTCTGGGAGACGACACTAAAATGCGATCTGGCTTGCCGGCACTGCGGCTCGCGTGCTGGTCGCGAACGCCCCGACGAGTTGAATACGGCCGAATGCCTGGACCTGGTGCGCCAGATGGCCGACCTGGGGGTCATGGAGGTCACCGTGATCGGCGGCGAGGCGTACCTGCGCCCCGACTGGATCGAAATCATCGCCGCGATCCGTGCCGCGGGCATGCAGTGCACGATGACCACGGGTGGCCGCGGGTTAACGCTGGAACGCGCACAGGCAGCGGCCAAAGCGGGCCTGCAAAGCGCCAGCGTGTCGATCGACGGCAACGAAGCGACACACGATCGCTTGCGTGGCGTCACGGGGTCGTACCGTTCGGCGCTGGAGGCCGCGCGCAACCTACGCGCGGTGGGCGTCGGACTGTCGGT
>JANOJB010000060.1:0-72943 GCA_031407985.1 Pseudomonadota bacterium
GTGCCGGCGCGGCAGCCGGTGCCTTCGCCACGGGGGCGGGCACGGCGACTGGTGCCGGCGCGGCAACTGGTGCCTTCGCCACAGGGGCGGGCGCCGTGGCCGGTGCCTTGGCCGAAGGAGCGGGGACTGGAGCAGGGATCAAGGCGGCCGGCGGCGGCGCCGCAGGGGGAGCAGGCTTCGGCTGCTGGGCCAACGCCACGGCCGAGGCCCCAACAAAAAAACAGGAAACAAGCAGTGACGTCGATCTTGCCTTTTTCATCGATGGGTCTCCTCGGTTTTGGGGGTGGCGGCACGATACCTCAAGGCACGCTTGAGGTGTCATCCAAATCACACATCGGCGGGCGGATTTCAGTGCCTTTCCGCCTGGCGGGGCGCATCAACCGTGACAGCCCAGCGCCATGGTGATAGCTGTAGATCGTGCCGCCTGGCGTTCTGAATCGGCCGATCTTGCCCCTGGTTTTGATGCTTGGGGCGGGATCCTGCACGGGGGGCACTCAGCCGCTTTCAGTCATGACGCGAAACCTGTACAGCGGCGCGGACGTGTCCACCTTGCAGTCGGCATTGACGCCCGCGGACCTGACATCCCTGGCGAGTGGATTCTGGGCCGACATTGTCGAGAGTGACTTTCGGGCACGTGCGGCGATCCTTGCCGATGAAATCGTCCGCTCGAACCCGGATGTGATCGCCCTACAGGAGGTTTGGCTTCTTCGGACCCAAACCCCCGGGGACTGGGTCAGCCCCACGAAATCCGACGCCACCCAAGTTTACCTGGATTTTCTCGTGGAGATTCTTGGTGCCCTTGCCAACCAGGGTGCACGTTACCAAACCGCGACCATCGGCATAAACGGCGATCAGGAACTTCCCACCCTGGCCAACGATGGCACGATGGTCGATGTGCGGCTGACCGATCGGAACGTGATCCTGGTCAGGGAAGGCTTGACGTTCGCGCCAGGCCCCAGCGGACGGTTCCAGACCGCGTTCAACCAGACCGTCGGGGGAATCGCCGGCGCGACCCTGAAGTTCGAGCGAGGCTACGTGACCGCTGACGTGACTATCGCGGGAAAGACGGTACACGTGGTTGACGCTCATCTGGAGGTCGGTGGCGTCGCTGGACGCCTCCAGGAGCAGCAGACGCGCGAGTTGTTGACCGCACTCGGTAGCCAGACCGGCCCCCTGATCCTCGCGGGCGATTTCAACAGTCCGGCGGACGGATCGGGAACGGCAACCTATGGTCTACTGACCACCAAGTCCGGATCGTCATCACCGTTTCGCGACACCTGGGACTTTCGACAATTGTCCTCCCCATCCGTGCCCACGCGGCCCGTCATGGGCGCCGCGCTACCGAACGATTTCACCTGTTGCATGGATTTGAGGGCCACCGTGGCGCTGCCTTCCGAACGCATCGACCTGATCTTGTTCCGGGGCGGCGTCCTGCCGGCTGATGCGCAAATCGTGGGTACGACAAAGACACCGTCCGGGCTCTGGCCCTCGAATCACATGGGCGTGTTGGCCAGCCTCGAGATTCCCTGAGTCCGCGGGATGACCGTTGGCGACGAACAGGATCCGCCTCATCGCACAGACGAGGTGCCTACCCAGGACGCCGTGCGCACCGGCCGGCGCCCGCGCTCCATCGTCCCGTGGCTGCCAGAACTGGCCCGCTTCGTCCTGGGCGGTACCCTGGCATTCGCGGCGGTCACGATCGCGGCTAACGTGCTCGTCCGCCGTGTCGCGCGGCCGTTTCTGCACGCGGACGCGTCCGAGATCAGTGCCCCCATCGCGATTGTTCCGGGTGCGTCTGTCCACAGGGACGGCACGCCGTCGCCGCAGCTCGAGGACCGGTTGGCGGCCGCGCTGGCCCTGGTTCGGGCGGGCCGGGTCGATCGAATTCTGGTATCGGGCGCGCGCGACGGCGCCTACGACGAAGCCGGCCCCATGCGGCGCTGGCTCACCCAGCGGGGCGTGCCGGCGTCGATGGTTCTGCACGATCACGCCGGGTTTAGGACCCTGGACACGATGAAACGCGCCGCGGATGTCTTCGCCGTTCGGCGGGCCGTGATCTGCACGCAGTCGTTCCACCTTCCGCGGGCGGTTTTCCTGGCACGCCGGGCGGGCATCGACGCCGTCGGTCTGGCGGCCGACGCCGGGGCGCCTAGCCGATCCCGCGGCGACACCTTGCGCGAATCGCTGGCGAACTTGATGGCGGTTATCGACAGCTACGTGATCAATCGGCAGCCGCGGGAACAGGGCGTCCCGGTTTCCGTTGTCCGAATCGATTGTGGGGCTGAACAACAATCCGTGTGACAGGCTCCCGACCGTCTTCCAAATGCGAAATCCCCACAATCGGATGATCGATGGTCTTGCGGCCCACCGCTGCGCGGGCTGCCGCATGATCGTCGCCGAATGCTTGTGCGATCTGATTCCACGCGTGGAGACGCGAACGCGGGTGGTGGTGGTGCTGCATCAGTTCGAGGATCAGAAACCCAGCAACACCGGACGATTGGCGGCGCGTTGCTTGCCGAACAGCGCGGTTGTGATTCGGGGCGGCTTTGAACACGCGACGGAGGTTCCCGTCTGGGAAGAGCACGGCGATCCGGTGTTGCTGTTTCCCCATCCCGATGCGCGCCCGCTGGCGGACTGGCGCGACAACCCCCGACCAGTGACCCTGATCGTGCCGGACGGAACCTGGAGGCAGGCGCAGCGCGTGCGCCGACGGATCGCGGGTCTCGGGACCGTTCCTTGCGCCGTCGTCGCCCGCGACGCGCCATCGGCGTATCGTCTGCGGCGAACACCCGATCCCAGGCGTCTGTCCACCATGGAGGCGATCGCCGAGAGCTTGGCCATTCTGGAAGGCCTCAACGGTCCCTCCACCCGTGATGCCTTGCTCCAGATCTTTGAAGTTATGGTTGAACGATCGTTGCGCGTGCGAGCGCCGGCCGCCCGCCCGCGCACCCCCGGGGGGTCGGAATCAGGCGACGTGGATCTCGGGATCGAGCACCCGGGACAACACCTGGGCACGCTCCGCGACTGAGGCCGCCGCCAGTTCGTCAACGAACTTCTGCAACTCGGGATTCACGGCACCGAACTCGACCCCAAATCCGTCCGTGCCCTGCCCGCGCACGACGCGGCCCGTCGCGTTGCAGATCGAACGCGGCAGCACCACGAAGTCCATGGTCACCCGTCCCTCGTTTCTGATCCCGGACGGTGCCGTGAAGAAGCATCCCCCCCCGGAAATATCACGCAGCTGCCCCTGCAGCGTTTCCGACCCCTCGGCCAGAACCAGGGTGAATGGAAGGTTCAACGGGAGTCGGGGATATTGTCGGCGTTCCGCGCTGGGCATCGATTTTGCCAGTGTACGCGGAGTCAGATGCTCATGCTATTCACAGGATCAATGGTCCCGAACGCGCGGTTCCAACCGCAATTGGCCACCCCCGCCCGGGAGCCGCCCGCCGGCGACGATTGGCTGCACGAAATCAAGCTGGACGGGTACCGGATTGGCTGCCAGATCGCGGCGGGCAAAGCGTCATTTCTGTCGCGGCAAGGCCACGACTGGTCGGCGAAGTTCCCAGAGATTCGTGCCGCCATGACGCAGCTTGGTATCGAGGAATCGTTCCTGGACGGTGAAATCGCCGTCGTGTTGCCCAACGGCCGGACCAGCTTCGGAGCCCTTCAGCAGATGCTGGCCGGTGGACCGCGCGCCGGGCTGGTCTATTTCTTGTTCGATCTGCTGCGGCTTGACGGAGAGGACGTGGCAGCGCTTCCGATCGAGGAACGTAAGAAGCGTCTCGCCGGTCTGCTGAAGCGCGCGCCGTTGGACCTGCCCTTGCGGTACGTGGACGATGTTCGGGGCAACGGGCCCGCGGTCTTCGCCGAGGCATGCAAAATGGGCCTGGAGGGAATCGTATCGAAACGCCTAGGTCTGCCCTACCGGCCCGGCCGATCGCCCGGATGGTTGAAGACCAAGGGATCGCTTCGTCAGGAATTCGTGATCGGCGGCTTCACGGGACGGGCCGGCGGCTCCAGGGCCAAGGGGCAAGGCACGGGACAGGGGCCAGCCAAGGAACGTGGCCAGGAGATCGGCGCTCTGCTGTGTGGGACCTACGCGCAAGATGGACGGCTGGTCTTCGCCGGCAAAGTCGGTACGGGGTTCTCGGCGCGACAGGCGGAGGAACTGCGATCGAACTTGGAGGAGCTGACCGCCACGGACTGCCCGTTCACGCCACCGCCAGACGCGTTTTCCAGCCGGGGTGCGCGCTGGATCCGCCCTGTCTTGGTCGCCGAAATCGCCTTCGCGGGTTGGACCGACGACGGCAAGATCCGTCATGCGTCGTTCGTGGGACGACGGACCGACAAGGCAGCCCGCACCATCACTCGCGAACACCACTCACTGGCGGCGCCGAAATAACCGTCGCGCCCAATCAAACGCCGAGGTGAATAGCCAGCGTCCCGAATCCGCCCATTTGCCAGCCGCTCGAGGAATCCTGCTGCCCGTTGATCTCGGCGTTGGCTCCAAACAGGTAGTGGTAGCCGCCCTGAATCTCGGCCCCTATTCCAATGACCGGACCGAACATCCGTTCGACCGCGAACCGGCCCATGATCAGCAGCCCCTTGCCCGCCAGTTGATCGTTGGTCAGTGGCGGCTTCACGGGCACCAGCGTTCCCAGACCGAAACCGGCCGCCAGGCCCGGCCGAACGACCACCTTGGGAGGCAGCGTCTTGCCCTGTTTGTCCTTCCCGCCGTGGACGACGGGAATCTCGATGGACGGACCAACCAGCGCGGAAAGCAGCGTGCCCCGATAACCATCGGGACTGACCATCTGCAGGAATCGAATCGACAGGTCCAGCACCAGTAAACGCGCGCCGACTTCCGCGCCGAAACCGGCCCCCTGGGTCTGATAGAACAAATCCTGATTTCCGCCGCTGCCCCGGCCGATCATGCCTCCGCCCAGGATCGCTCCGTGCAGGTCGATCAGTTTCCCCTGCGCGCGTGCTTTGTCGGCCGCACCGGCCAGGAGAACGGACGCCACAAGACAAAGGCCCAGCAACTTCGTCGCGATTTTCATGTCGGATCTCCCAGCAGAGCTTCGACGCGCGCGCGATCGAACCCCAGCAACAAACGGCCCCGTACGTCCAGCACCGGTACCCGGTCGGTCGAAATGCCCATCTTGGCCCCCTTTTCCTGTAGTTCCCGCGCGGCCGCGGAATCCTGTTCGATGTCCTTGTCTGCAAACGGAATCTTTCGCTCGGAAAAATACTGTCGCGCCGCCCGGCAAGCGCCGCACCACGATGTCCCGTAGATCGTCACCACGGGTTTTCCCGGGGCCGACACGAACGCTCCCGCATCCGGGGAACCTGCGTGCGCCTGACTGGGGGGCCCCGCACCCTGACCTGAGCGGGGCGAGGAAGCACCCGGAGGGAGTTGAGCGATCGCGGCGGTCTCGAAGGCCTCCCGGGGAAGCGGTCTTCCGGCAGCCTTTCCAGAGGTCAACAGTTCATTGACGTTCGTCGTGTAAACACTGGTCGCATCCTTGGCCTTTGTTTGCCCGGGATCGATCACGCGAACCATCTTTCGCGACGGCTCGGGAATGATGTCCGGTTTGTCGGTGGTGGCGAACGTCCCCGTCGGCTCGACATAGGTGAACAGAAACCGGCCGTCTTTGAGCACCTGTAATTCCGCCGGCGGCGGCTCGATGGCGGGCGTGGCCGGCGCCGACCGCCGGCACCCTGACAACGCGCCCGTTCCCCCAACGCAAAGGCCCAACGACATCGCGACACCCGTCGCGATGGCAAGATACGAGGTACGCGAAGCCGCCATCATGACCACCAGTCTAATCGCCGCGCCCGCGTTCGCCAGCGACGCCTGGCACGATCGGGGTCAATCTCAGTTCACGGAAACCAGAGCCGATCCATCGCGGCCACAGACCATCGCTACGGCGTCGTATCGTCGCGAGCAACTGGGGCATATCTTGCCGGGGTTCGCCGGGGGATTCACGGCCGAATCCCCGGGAGCCGCAGCCGTCAGGTGCGTGTCCAGCGTCAGCACCCTGGCGTCGTACGGACAGAACCGCAGGCCGGGCGCGTACTGCCTACGACAGGTCGGGCACAACATGAAGGCACCCGGTGGTGGGGGTGGCGTCGCCCCCTTCACCGTAGGGGTCTCACCTGTGTGGTGGGCGATCGCCGGTTTATCCGGCGGTGGCGAACCCGGACTAGGACCTCCATGCGTCTGATCGGTTCCTCTGGCCCGTGGACCGCGCCACCGGGGTGCGACCAGAACCACCACCAAGGTCAACGCGAGGGCCGCAACCGCCATGAACAAGATGATTTGCTCGACCTGCATCTGGTCAGTTCTCGCTTGGGTCTTCCTGGCAACCCTTCTTGGTAGCTCTTCTTGGTAGCTCTTCTTGCTAACTCTTCTTGCTAACTCTTCTTGGTAACTCTTTTTGGTAACTCTTTTTGGTAACTCTTTTTGCTAACTCTTTTTGCGCTTCCGCTTCGCTTCGTTGAACGGTACGGATTTTGGCGCACCCAACTTCTGGACGGCCTGATCGACGGCCTGTTTCACCGCGTCCTTGATGGCGTCCCTGGTCATGGCCTCGGCCTCGGTGTCGAGGCGGCTTTCCGGGACCTCTGCTTCCACGCTGGCTTCGCCGTCCCCGCCAAACGAAATCTTCTCCCCCGGAAGCGTCGTTCCCAGTACCGAAAGCTTCACGTTCACGGACAGACGTTTCAACCGGGAGCCGGGGTTGGGTTCCTTCACCTCTTTCTTGAGCTGGGTGATCTTCACGACGACGTCAAAACCAGCGAGATTTCGTTTCTTCAGCTCGCTCAGGACCATCTCACGGTTCTTCGCGCCTCCCAGGTCCGACGCCCATTCAGGACGCGAGGCCAGTTCTTCCCGAACCGCATCGCCGGTGAAGCTGCGAATATCGCCATTCAGCGGAAGCCGGGACTCAACCTCGTGTAATTCAAAATAGTACTTGGCTCCTGCCGCCAGCGCCGACGGCGCCGCCAGTACCAGCGAAAGCGTCGCGACCGACAAAAGTCCACGGAAGGTGAATTTCGCGATTCCGCTTCGGATTGACTGGTCTCCCATGCCGGCGATTGTATACTGCCGCGCGTGCCGGTTCGAACCAGCGCCGTGGTTGCCATCGGTCTTGGATTGATGACATTGATTGGCGTGGGAACAATCTTCGGAGAATCGATCGTCGCGCTGGTTGCGCCTCCGCCGATCGAGACGGTGTCATCGGCCGCTGACAAGGGGACCGGCAAGGCCTCTCCTCCGGCCGCGACATCGGTGAGCACGACTGCCCCCGGGGTACCCCGCCGGGCAGATCGGGACGGCGGGAGCAACGCGGCCCCCGACGGCAGTTCTTGACCGGGATGCACAGCCTGACCTACCGTCTGACCGAGGTGCCATGATCAAGCTCACGATCACAGAAAAAGGCGGGGAGCCCCGGGCTCTGACTTTTGTCCAGGATGAGGTGACAATCGGGCGGGTGCAGGGCAACGACATCGTGCTGCCGAAAGGGAACATCTCGAAGCGGCACACCAAGTTGACGCTGTCGGATGGACGGATGACGGTCGCCGACGTCAAAAGCACGAACGGTACCTACGTGAACGGGCGCAAGATCGGTGAACCCACCGCCGTGCGGGCGGGCGACAAGATCTTCGTAGGTGACTTCTTGATCGTCCTTGATCCCGGTGCCGCTGCCGCGGAAACCTCGGCGGTCAGCGGACGTCGCGGACCGCCGCCGCCGCCGCCACCCCCACCGCGTCCGGGATCGAGCGCGCGCCCCGCGCCAAGTCCCGACGTTGCCGAGCCAGACGAAGCCACCGGTGGATTTGGAGGACTGGGCGATAAGGCACCAAGCACGGGTCGGGGACGTCCCCCCACACCGCCACCTCCTCCCCCACGACGAACCATCGTCACCACGTCGCTTCAGGACGACAGCGTCGACATCGGCATCGACGAGGCGCCTCCATCACCCGACGAGATCGGTCCCGATGCGTCGGCCGCCAGCCAGGATCCGCTGGCGGATCTTGCCGCCGACGTCGACGACGTGGGGTTGGGCAGCGACGTCTTCGGATCCCAGGCCGCCGATGACGAAGACGAAGGCGCGGGTGAGAGCACGAACTTCCCGCCGTCGTCGCCCAGTCGACTAAGCGGTCCCGCGCTCGCCGTCGCGGATGACACCGAGCGTCCGGAGCGCTCGGGCCGCTCGCAGTCCGCCTCGGCGGCTCAGTCACGGCCGGTGCTTTCTCCTGATGCCACGTCCGCAGGAGGCGTCACCCTGGAGGCGCTGCTCGCGGATCCGACGGTCACCAGCATCTTGATTGCATCGGGTGGCGCCATGCACGTCGAGCGTGGCGGCAAATCGGAACCGGCCGGTCCGGTGGCGGATGCCAACGCAATCGCAGAAACCGTCTGGCAGATCGCGAACACGGCGGTGCCTCCGCCCCCCTCCGACAACCCGGTGGTTGATGTTCGGTTGCTGGACGGAACCCGCGTCACCGCGTTGTTCCCCCCCATCACGCCAGGGTCGGTCTGTGCGGCCATTCGAAAATCGACGGTGCCCGAGATTCCGCTCGCCGAAATCGCGGGCAGCGGCGACGTCGAACGGATCCTGACCGCGGCGCTTGCAAGCCGTCGCAACCTGTTGCTGGGTGGCGAAACCGCCGCGGTCGCCGCGTTGGCGGGAGCGTTGGCGGGAGCGTTTCCCGCCGGACGACGAATCGTCAGCATCGGAGCGGGCGTCAAATCCCGTCCCGACTGGATTGAGCTTGGGCCTGGCAATGATCCGGCCGCCCTGGTTCGTGCCGCGGTCGCTTTTCGCGCCGATCACCTGTTGGTTGCGGATGCCGGTGGCGCCGAGTTGCCCGAACTGTTGCTGGCCGCAGCACGCGGACAAGAGGGTGTGATCGCGTCCATGGCGGCACGTTCGGCCACCGAGGCCCTTTCGCGCCTGCGTGCGTTCTCCGTCGGAGCGCTGGGAGCGTCGGCGTTCGCGTCGCTGGTGCACAGCACCATCGATTTGATTGTCATCGCGGGTACGACCGCCTCGGGCGGCGTTCGGATTCTGGAAATCGCAGAGCCCAACGCAGAGGGAGACAACCTGGTCGCCGCGACCGTGGCCCGTCGGCCCGAGCGAAATCGCGCCGCCACGACTCTGGATGTGGCCGGTGTATCATCGCGGCTGGCCGCCGCCATCGCCGTCGCGGCGGACGGATTGCCCACGCACCTGGTCCGGCGCTGATCACGCGCTCCCTGTTCTTCGAGTACTTCCGCGAGGCGGTGGCGCGCCTGCCCGCCGGACTGATTCGCCCCGGACCGGCTGCTGAACCAGCCGAAATCGCCCGGGTCGAGTCCACGCTGGGAGCCGCGCTGCCGACCTCATTCGTGTCGTTCCTGCGATCGTTCGATGGTGCCGATCTGTTTCACGAGGCCGTGGTCATCGCGGGCGTCGGCGGCAGTGCCCCATTGGGCCTGATGGACATCAACACCGATCTCCCGGGGCCCGGCGAGATCATCTTCGCCGAGGTGCTGGGGGGCGATCGGTACGCGTTCGACGTCGCGGGGCGGGTGTTGCGTCTGCGCGCCGGCTCCGACGAACGGTGGATCGCGGGTGGCGACTATGCTCATTGGTTGGACGGAATCGTGGCGTACCAAAGGGTGCTGTACGGCCCAGACGGTGAATTCATGCCGGAGGCATTCGAGCCCGACGGTGGCGAGGTGTCCCCCCCCGTTGCGTTGAAGCAAGCCGACCGGGCCTTGCGACGTTGTGACGATTCGGCGGAATGGCACCACGAACGCGGCGTGGCCTTGCGCCGTCTGGGACGCATTTTGGATGCAAAGGAAGCGTTCGCGCATGCGGCGGCGGCGGATCCCGAAAACCCCTGGCCGCTGTTCGACCTGGGACGCGCGGCTCTGACCCTGGGCCCCGGTGGTGCCCGCGAGGCGGGCGCCGGGTTCGAAGCCGCAGCCAAATTGGATCGTGATGAATCCGCCGCGCGCATGTGGATATGGGCAGCGCGGGCAGCGCTCCTGGAGGCCGCACCCGAACGCCTGGCCCTGTGCCGGCGGGAAGCCATCGCGCGCGATCCGGTGATTGGCGTGGCGCTACGCCGGGCGCGCGACGCCGCCCTGCTGGACGACGATCCGGACGAAGTTGAAGAGGCTCAGGCCCTCCTGGACGCCTTGGAAATCATTCCGCCACCCGGGCGCACACGATTGCCCGTCGTGACTGAAAACGAGATCAGCGCGACGCCGGCAGCGCCAACTCACCGAACGCGACGACCTGACCAGCAGCATCCTGCCCGGTCAACACCGCGGCGATCCGCCGGGCCCCGGACGGGACGCCGACACTGACGGTGTCGGGGGCGCCAGCATCGGTCGCAAAAGATCCGATCGGGCGCCTCCGTCCATTTTCGTCATCGGCGAACAACCGCAACTGCCCGCCTGTAATTCGTCCCATCGGTGACGCGATCCTCGCACGGACTTGATCACCATCCTTCTCCAGCGCGATTTCGCCGCGCAGAAGGTGGTCAATCAGACCTGCGGAGTAACCCGCGATTTCGGGCAACAAAACCCGCGCGCTGTCCGCGTGAACACGCGCGTCCAGAAAGAATCGAACGCGCCCCGGGACGCGTTGGTATCCCAGAACCCGACGCGCGGGGCCACCCACCGCATCGGTAACGGTGACGTATCGACGCCGTCCCAATTCACGCAGTTCCAACCTTGGCACCGTCGGCAACCCGAAGGTCAATGACTTGCGTGCCTCGCGAACAACGTCGGCCGCCGAGGTGTCGTGATCGACAACGCCGTCCTCGGGAATAGTCCCCTCCGAGAAAAAATGTCTCTGCGTGCGATCGGCCAGGCCCTGACCGTCGGCCGCGGTGAAGAATGCCCGCAGGTTGTCGCGGCGCACCACCTTCGACGGTGCCGGAATGCCACCCATCCCGTACAACTGGACCACGACACGCTCGTACGGCGACGCGCGGTCGAATGGACTTCCCGCGCTTCCCGCCAGATAAGCGGACCGAAAATCGTTCCGCACCTGCGCCGGATTTCCCGCGTCCTGCAGAATCGTCAAGACGCCTCCCAGCGCCATCAGCGCCCGCGCCAAGGCTGAAACGCGCTGTGCTGGGTCGGGATCGGCGATGGCACGTTCCAACTGACGATGAAAGACCGATAAACCGACATCGTTGCCCGGGGCCTCCAGCCAGCGCAGAGACGGATCACCCACGAAAGAAAACCCAGCCCCGGTGGCGACTCCCCGCAGGCTTCCGCCAGCGTCGGCCACCAGTCTTATCGCGTGCACAAAATCGTCGACGCCGGCAGCGTCCCGCAAACCCTGCCCCGTGCTGGGATCGAAGTACATGTGTTGAATCCGCTCGGGTGGGGTCTTGGCTATCACCGATCCGGCGACGACAAACGCCAGTGCTGACGCGACCCCGTCGTCGCCAGGTCGGTAGCCGCCCGCCGGATCCAGGGCACCCAGGCGCGCGACCAGCAATCGGCGTTCGTCGATGGCAATCAACCCGGGGTGCAGCGACAAGGGTGCGAAAATCCCCTGTGGTCGGGCCAACCTGCGCACCAGCGTTTGATGCAAGCCCGAGGCAACCACCGCCTGTTGAGTCAGTCCTGCGTGGGTTGTCGCGGGATCGTAGGCATGGACACTGGTCGTACCGAGGCAGATCCCCGCCAACGCCACAACTGCTGCCGCCGTCCGCCGTCGCAAACGGACACCAGCACATGCGCGTACCTGCATCGCGCTTCCGTCGTTCCTCACGGCTCCTCCTGAACTTCGCCAGGCGCGGCCGGTTCGGGCACGGCGGGAAGTTGTGACGGTGGTAGGGCCAGGCTGGAAGCCTCAGGAAGCTCCGGAAGACGAGATTCGACCAACTTACCCAGCCTGACGATCTGGCTCGAATCCGTGCACTGGCCCGCGCCGCAGGTCAGCGAAACGACCACACCCCGCTCGCGGACCAGAAAAACCAGGCCCTGGATCTGGCCGGTCTGTGCCCGAAAAGATGCGTCACCAATCTCGTCGGTGATGTTGGCCTTGGGCAGGTCCTTCTGCAGTTTGCCGTACTGCACTTCGGCGGCGGCTGCGCCCAAACGCCAGACACGCAAACCGACGTCGTGGCTCTCCGTTCGGCCTTTCGCCTTGAAGTGCCTGCTGTCGTAGAACTCGGTCGTCGGCAAGTCGGCCAGTTTGCCGTCGTCGAAGGTCCCCACGTACCCGGTGACGCCGCGTATTTCGTCGTCCGTCAGCAATCCGGCGATGTTCAGCATCGCCACAGGCGCACCGGCGGTGGAACCCACTGTTCCGCTTCGTCCCGACGCCTCCCCGTCCAGATCCAAACCCGCTTGCTCTGCTTCCCAGGCGGCAGCCTCTCGAAGTCTCGCCCCGCCGCCCAAGAACATCAGATGCTGCCCGTGCGCAAACGTTGGCTGCCAGCGCTCCAGCCGCACCAGATTGCCGCGCTGACTGAAGTCACGTCGCGCCTGCCTCCCCGGAAAACGGCGGTCGCTTCTCCAGCCGACGTATCCGCGCCGGTAGACAATGATCGTGAATCGGCGTACCCGTGCCGACATCCCGGTTGGCAGTCGAGACAACCGCGCGATCGTGTACCGCCCGTCGGCCCCGGTTTGCGTGACCACCTCCTCGGCATCAAGGGGTCCCGCCGCCCCAATACCCCGCTCGAACGCCCAGGAGGCCGCGACGATGGCACCTGCGATAGGCCGCTCTGAATCGGCGTCCACGACTTTGCCGTCGTAGGGGCCCAACAAATCGGCGGGTCGCACGGAATCGGGTCGGGACGGAAACGGGGCGCGGTCGATGATCGGACCACAGGCCGCCCCCGCGACTCCCCACAGCGCGAAAGCGACCACGAACGACAGCCCCGTCGAATTGACCGCGGCGGGTGAACTTGTTAATCGTCGACTCAAGGCGGATTTAACACTGAGTGACAGGTCCGGGGAGGTGATTGGCAATTGGAAAGAGGCGGCAAGTGGGCGACGGATTACAACAATGCAAACGGCCGTGTTCCCGCCGGTCTGGATGCACATTGAGCGCTCGCCTGTTACCAGAGCTTCCGCCGCCACGCAATCGTTCCCGGAGAGGAACCTAACGGGATGGTCCGTTGTGGAAGCTGTCGGTTGGAGAATCAAGATGGCGCCGTCACGTGTCGTCGCTGTGGGACTCGGATGGGGGCCATCCCGTTGTCCAGCGCCGCCATCGGGGCGGGCATGACGACGGTTGGACCGACGGCCCCCAAGGCAGCGCGGCCGCCTGCCCCGGCACGTCGCGGTCCCCAAGCGCCGGTAGCGATTCGCGGACGTCTAGTTTCTGTTTTGCCCGATGGGCGCGATGACACGGTCTACTGGCTGGAGGACGATCAGGTCGACATCGGACGGAAGGACGGTGACATTCGGATCGACGATCCCCAACTTGCGCCCCGCCACGTGCGTTTGAATCTGACGCTGGGGGGGGCCATGTTGACTCCGCTTGACCATCGCAATGGCGTTTACCTGCGCCTGCGCGCGCCTGTCGAACTTGGCGATGGTGACCACATCCTTCTGGGCCGGCAGGTTTTGAGGTTCGAAATCGTTCCGGAGCACGAGCGCCTCGCGCGCCCCGCCGTCGAGGATGGCGTCGTATTTTTCGGAACACCGGCGCCTTCCGCCTGGGGTCGCCTGCGGCAAATCACCTCGAGCGGTCTTGGCCGGGACCTGTACCACCTGTCGCGGACCGAAATGACCCTGGGCCGGGATCACGCCGATTTGGTGTTCGCCGACGACGAATTCCTGTCCCGGCGTCACGCGCAACTGGCTATTTCCAGGGGCAAACCCGTCTTAAAGGACCTTGGGAGCTCGAACGGCACCTATATCCGCCTTCGGGCGCCCCAGGTTCTGGTCCCCGGCGACATGATACGCATCGGCGACCAACTATTGCGATTCGAGCTCGGTTGAGGCGAGACTAGAGGGCCACCGGTCGACGGCGCCACCCCACTTCATCGATGAGCTCACCCGACATTCAGATCGAGGTCTTCGGTAAGACCGATGTGGGGCTGATCCGCGAGCACAACGAGGACAATCTCCTCGTTGCCGATCTCGGCGGCGCGCTGAAAGAATCCGATCTCGACGCGCCCGCGAAACTGAACCTGGGCGATCACGGCGCGCTTTTCCTTGTCTGCGACGGCATGGGTGGCGCGGCCGCCGGCGAGGTGGCCTCGCAAATGGCCGTGGACGTCATCTTCGATGTGCTGGCGGCGACGGATCCTCTTCCCCGCGAAGGGTTCGCCCGCGCCCTACGCCATGCTGTCGAAACAGCCAACGATCGCATCTTCCAACAGTCACGCGACAACCAGAACGAACGCGGCATGGGCACCACCTGCACGGCCGCGGCGCTGATAGACGACACGCTGATCGTCGCCCAGATCGGCGATTCGCGCTGCTACGTCCTGCGCAACGGGCAACTGGGACAGGTCACAAAGGATCAGTCGCTGGCGTGGCAACTGATCGAAGCGGGGGCGATGACGCCCGAGGACGCCAAAGCGTTCGAACACGCGAACATCATCCTGCAGGCGCTGGGCGTTCAAGATCGCGTCGACGTGGTCTTGTCCCAGGTTCAGTTGCGCCGCGGGGACATCATGGTCCTTTGTTCGGACGGACTGCACGGTCCCGTGGTGGATCAGGAAATTCAGGAGGTTCTGATCGGCGAACCTGATCTCAAGAAAGCGGGAGAAGGACTGCTGCAAAAGGCGCTGGAGCGCGACGGCCCCGACAACATCACGGTCGTTCTGGCTCGGTTCGACGGAACGGGTCTTTCCGATCCAACGCCCGACGACAGTGTCGGATTTCTCGCCTACGATCCCGGTCCCGATCCGGTCTCGGAGTCCGGCACGGCGTCCGTGTCCGCATCGTCAAGTGGCCGCGTTCGCACATCGGGCGCGACGGTGATCGCCGCGGCGATGGTCGAAACCACGGAAGAAACCGCCACCGCGCCTAGGTCGAATGGCAAAAGAGGCAAAAACCACGAAGATGGCACGAACGCGAACCGAGCCTTGGAAAGCGTGCCTGCCGGTGTCGAGTCAAAACCCAAGTGGTCAGATTGGTCCGGCCTGACGCGCCTGGCGGATTGGCTCGAACGATTCGGACGACGCACCTCTTCCGACAAGGAGGTCGGTCTCTACACACCGACCCGCAACGGACGATCGGTGATGGCGCTGTTCTTCATCGCGTTACTCACCGTGGCGGCCGGCGGCATTCTGGTGCTCAAATGCGAACGCGACCCGATCGTACGCAGCGACGGGCAAACACCATGAGGTCCCGTCGATGATCTGCCCCCATTGTCGATCGGATCTCGAGGATGGTGCTCGCTTCTGCGGGGCCTGCGGAACGCGGATCGATCCAGAATCCCTGTCCGACTCCGCCCCCACCCTTAGCCTAGATGTCCCCGCCACGTCCGACGAACCGCCCCCCGCAAGCCACATGGGTGGTGCCAGGTCGGAGAAGGCCGCAGCGACCAGCGCGCGTTCCGCGAATCCCGCGCTGGACGCGACGATGTTGGCGGCTCCCGTGCCGCTGATCGCCGGCGCCCAGGGGGGGCCCACACGTCCCGCCATCCTCCCGTCATTCCTTCCGCCTACTTCAACCGCACAACCCGCCGGGACGGAACGCACCGAACGAAAATCAGAGAACTCCGGATCTCGCGACGACATGGTCGGCCGTACGCTGAACAAGCGCTATGTCGTCGGTGAAAAGGTGGGCGAAGGCGGTTTCGGGGCGGTATTTCGGGGCAAGCAGCTGGCCACCGGTCGCGAGGTGGCGCTGAAGATTCTTCATCCCTACAACCTTTCCGACAAGACCATCATCGCGCGGTTCAAGCGCGAGGCCGAGGCCTGTTCGAGGTTGCGCAATCCCCATACGGTCATCACGTACGACTTTGATCAAACCGAGGACGGCGTGTTGTACCTGGCGATGGAGATGTTGCGCGGCAAGAGTTTGCATCAGCTGCAACGAAGCGAGGGACACCTCCATCCCGACCGCGTGCTGCACATCATCGATCAGGTGGCCGAAGCGCTGGGCGAAGCGCATCAAAACGGAATCATCCACCGCGACATGAAGCCCGAGAATATCTTCATCGAACGACGCGGCGACGAGGACTACGTGAAGGTTCTGGACTTCGGCATCGCGAAGATCGCGGGCGACGATCGCACCCAGGCCGCCCTGACCGCCGTCGGTCAAACGCTGGGGACACTGGAATTCATGTCACCCGAGCAATTGCGCGGACTACCTCTCGATGGGCGGTCGGACATCTACGCGCTGGGCATCATGGCGTACGAAATGCTGACCGGCGAATTGCCCTTCAAGGACGCGAAGACGCCGGTCCAGATCATCAACTTCCACATGCAGAAGCCGGCGCCGGCGCCGTCACGGATGAATCCGAACCTGCAAATTCCCAGCTACGTCGACGAGGTCATTCTGAAGATGGTGGAAAAAGCCCGCGATGACCGTCATGCGGACACGGCCGCGTTGCAGGCCCACATCGCCAGGGTCCTGAAGGGCGCGGACAAACGCGCTGATCGTTTCGAGGCGTACCGGGTCGTGGGCGTCGTCGGCGCCGCGGTGCTGATCATCAGCACTCTGGTCTTCTTCCTGAGCCGGTGAATCCGGTCCGGGGAATGAGGCGACCTAGCGGACGACGCTGAAGAAGCGTTTGAAGCGAATCGATTTCGCCCAGGCAACGGGCTGGGCGTACCAGGGCGCCTCGTCCACCGAAGCGCGCGACCACCAGACAATCAACGCCTTGCCCTTGATCAAGTCGTGTTTGACCGTTCCCCAGACGCGCGAATCGGACGAATTGTCCCGGTTGTCTCCCATGACGAAGACGTTGCCGGCGGGCACGGTGATGGGACCGAAACTCGCGGGCTGCCGTCCCATTTCCTGGATGTCCTGGTGACGGTTGTCGTCCAGGGTCTCGACCCACAGATCGCATTCCTTCTCGTCGACATAGCCACGCCCGCCCTCGCTGTACCGGTAGATGCCAACATGTTCACGGGGCATGGGACGGTCGTTGATGAACAACTCGTTTTGTCGCAGTTCCAGGCGATCCCCCGGTAGACCGACGACCCGCTTGATGTAATCGGTGCTGTGATCCTGCGGGAACTTGAACACGATCACGTCCCCGCGCTTGGGAAACGAGTATTCGAAGATCTTCTTGTCCGTGAACGGGATCCCCAGACCATAGGAAAACTTGGCCACGAAGATGTGGTCACCCACCTCCAGGGTCGGAATCATCGAGCCGGACGGGATCTGAAAGGCCTCGACCACGAACGCCCGCAACAAAAGGGCGATCGCCACGGCGATGCCAATCGACTCGGAATACTCGCGAATCGTCGATTTGCGCGCGAAGGCCAGCCGGTCCTCCATCACCTCGTCCAACCCCGTCAAGGCGACGCGCTGTCGCTCGACGTCTTCCGTGAGCAGCGACGATTCCAACTCCGCGACAGCAACCGTGACACCTTCCGCGGCGGACTGGGGGATACGGAAGCTCTTACGCTTCAGGATCCGGCGGGCCTCTTTGATCAGATGCTGCGCCTCCGCTTTCGTGCGGCGCCGGGCACCACGCACCCGCCACCATTCAAGGAAACCGTTCGCCGTCATCTTTTGATCATCTGATCATCGACCGTCAGCCAGCTTAGTCGACCTTCAGGATCGCCAGAAAAGCTTCCTGGGGAATCTCGACGTTGCCGACTTGCTTCATACGTTTCTTACCTTCCTTCTGACGCTCCAGCAACTTACGTTTTCGCGTGATGTCACCCCCGTAACACTTGGCGGTCACGTTCTTGCGCAACGCCTTGACCGTCGTTCGCGCGATAACCTTGGAACCGATCGCCGCCTGGATGGCAACCTCGAACTGTTGTGGTGGGATCAGCTCCTTCATCTTCACGCACAGATCGCGGCCCTTGTTGAACGATCCCTCGCGATGGACGATCAGCGACAGGGAATCCACCCGATCGCCGTTGACCAGCAGGTCCATGCGAACCAGATCGGCCGCCACGTAGTCCTTGGGCTCATAGTCCAGGGACGCGTAGCCCCGCGACACCGATTTCAGGCGGTCGTAGAAACCGAACACCATCTCGGTCAGCGGCAGGTCGTATCGAATGATGACCCGTTTTTCGCCGGCGTAGGTCAATCCGGTCTGTGTGCCCCGTTTGTCCTCGCACAGTTTCAGAATTGCCCCCACGTATTCGGGGGGGGTGTGGATGGTTAGTGCAATGACCGGTTCTTCGATGCGGTCGATTTCACCGTCCGACGGAAACTTGGCGGGGTTGTCCAGTTCAAAGACCTCCCCGTTGTTTCGCACCACGCGAAACCGAACCGTCGGAGCGGTGGTGATCAGGTCCAGGTTGTACTCACGCTCCAGACGTTCCTGCACGATCTCCATGTGAAGCAGACCCAGGAACCCGCAACGAAAACCGAAACCCAGGGCCGCCGACGATTCGGGCTCACGCGAAAACGAGGCGTCGTTCAGACGCAGTTTGTCGAGGGCATCGCGAAAATCCTCGTATTTGGCGGAGTCGACCGGAAAAATTCCGGCGAACACCATCGGTTTGGCCGGCTGAAAGCCCGGCAACGCCTCGACCTGCGGGGGCCCGGCCTCGGTTATCGTGTCGCCCACCCGGGCATCCGCGACATCCTTGATCGCCGCCGTCAGGAAACCGACCTCGCCGGGCCCCAACTCCGGGATCTCCCGGGCAAAAGGGGCAAACGCACCGATGGTCTGGATCTCGTATTCACGCGCCGCCGCCATGAAGCGAATCTTCTGTTTCGGGCGTAGCGTGCCGTCGATCACCCGAACCAGGATCACGACGCCGCGGTAGGCGTCGTACCAACTGTCCAGCAGCAACACGCGCAAGGTCTTGCCCGCGTCCCCGACCGGAGGCGGCAGTTTCTTCACCACCGCTTCCAGAATCTCGTGGATGCCGACGCCCTCCTTGGCCGAACACAGGATCGCCTCAGATGCGTCGATACCGACCACCTCCTCGATCTGGCGTCGAACGTTTTCGGGATCGGCCGCAGGCAGATCGATCTTGTTGATCACCGGAACGATCGCCAGGTTGTTGTTCACCGCCAGATAGACGTTCGCCAGCGTCTGCGCCTCCACCCCTTGCGACGCGTCCACCACAAGGACAGCGCCTTCACACGCCGCCAGAGATCGCGACACCTCGTAGTGAAAATCGACGTGCCCGGGGGTATCGATCAGATTCAGTTCGTAGGTCTCGCCATCCTCGGCGGTGTAGGACAGGCGAACGGTCGCCGCCTTGATCGTGATACCGCGCTCGCGCTCCAGATCCATGCTGTCCATGAACTGCGCCTTGCGTTCGCGATCCGTCAGCGCGCCGGTGGCGTCCAACAGGCGGTCGGCCAAAGTGGACTTGCCGTGATCGATGTGGGCGATGATCGAAAAGTTGCGGATGAATTTCGTGGGTATGGACATAGGTGGAAATCGGAGTCGGAAGTCGAAGGATCGGAGTTTCGAAGTGGGAGCCTGCCCACGGGGGGGCGCAGCTTAGCGCCGATCCCGTCCGGGCAAGTCGCGATTGCTGTCCCGATCGACTTGTCGCTCGACCTCGAACGTCATCTGCCCCGGCAGGTTGCGCTTCTCGCGATCCAACACCAGGTCGATTCCCTGCCGGATGAACTCCGCGACGGGAACCTTGGTCTTCTGGTGCAGTTGCTTCAGGAGATCGTTCTGCTCGGGCGTGATGTACACGGTGGTGGAGATCTTCTTACGTCCCATGTCGATCCGGTGACAATGCATGGCCATACGTGCGGTGTCAAAGGCCACCTGCCTCCGCACCCCGGCGATGGCAGCGACTGGTCCACAGGTATTCGCCAAACATGCCCTCAACTTGCGGTATCCGAACTTTCGGCCTAGTTTAGGACCCCATCATGAGCGACTTGCAAGCTGGGCCCAGGCAGGCGTTTCGTTTCGGGATTCCCTTCCTCGCAACCGCGCTGGGCCTATCGGCCGTAGCGGGTTGCGGCGGTTCCCAGAACGCACCGCCCCAGACGGCGGCTAACGCGGGGGCCACCAACGTCGAAGCCCCACCTCCGGTGGATCGCACGCGCTGCAAATCCGATGGCAAGCAGGTCATCGGGTCCGATACGAATCTCGACAAGAAGCCGGACGTTTGGAAGTACTACGTTCCGAATGGCCAGGGAGCCCAGGTCGCGACCTGTAAGCAGGTCGACCTGAATCACGACGGCAAGGTCGACATCACGTACTACTTCGACAACACCGGATCGCAGTCGGCCCTTGAGGAGTTCGACCTGGATTTCGATGGACGCATCGATCAGACCGTCTACTTTTCGAACGGCAAGAAGGTGCGCCTGGAGATGGACACCAACTTCGACAACCGGTCCGACGTCTGGAAGTTCTATGAGGACGAAAAGCTGGTTCGCATCGAGCGTGACTCCGACAACAATGCGCGCGCCGACCAGTGGGAGTACTACGAGGGCGGCAGGCTGGACCGTATCGGGTACGACTCGTCCGGCTCGGGCCGCGTGGACAAGTGGGACCGCGCGCCCGACGGGCTCGATGAAGGTGGAGCTGCAGCAGCGGGCGCAGCGCCAGCCGGTGCCGCACCGGTTCCTGCCGGACTTACGCCTGCCGGCGCACCGGGCCCCATCGCTGCGCCGGTACCCGCCCCCGCTCCCGCTGCCCCGGCGGCAGCCCCGAAGAAATAGTCGACCTCCGCGCGTAGGGTCTGTCGAACGCGACGCCACGCGGATGGACGGGAGGGTCGTTGTCGGCCAGACTGTCTCCCCGAGTTGGCCATAGGAGGCCCCGCCATGGCTCGAGTTCGTTCGCTTTGTATTGCCCCCCTGACACTGGCTGCGTGTAGCCTTTTCGTGGCTCCGTTCGCGGGGTGCGTGAAGATCGGCGCCGGTGGCCCCATGAATTCCGGAGGTTCCGGCAGCGGCACGGGCGGGCGGATCGGTACCGGGGGTACCCCCGGAAGCGGCGGCGCGATCGCCAGCAGCGGCGGCGCAACATCGACGGGTGGCAGCGGCACGGGCGGCACCGTTGGCAGTGGTGGCGTCGCCAGCACCGGCGGCGCGGGCACCGGGGGCGCCGTCGGAAGCGGCGGTGCCTTGGCATCGGGCGGAACCACCTCCGTGGACGGCGGCACATCCGACCGCGTCTGCCAAACCGCTCAGCTGAACTGGGTGCCCAAGATCCCGACCGTTTTCTTGATGGTCGACCGGTCGGGCAGCATGTTCGACTGCATTTCGACAACCGGCGCGGTAGAGCCGTCCTGTCCGACACCCGCCGATACGCCCTGGGCGAAGCTGAAGGACGCGGTGCTGATGGTGGTCGCGTCGCTGCAGGCGGAAGTCCGCTTCGGATTTGCCTCCTTCACCGGAACGAACGTCACCAGCGGGGGAACGTGCCCCATCATCAATCGTGTGGCACCTGCTCTCAACAACTCAGGCGCGATCGCAACCCTCTACAATTCCCTGCCCTTCCAGCCCAATACCACCGAACAGGGTAAGAAGTTCGAGACGCCTGCCCGTCAGTCCCTGGACATGATCGGGGCCCAATTGATGGCCGATCCCTCCCCCGGCGACAAGTTCATCCTGTTCGTCACTGATGGACAACCTGATTACTGCGATGACGCGAACTCGCTCTGCGCTCCCGATTCCGTGATCGGTGGATTGCAAGCGCTAAAGGCAATGGGAATTACGACCATTGTCATGGGCCTGAAGTCCGCCGTTAATGATTTGGCGCCGGGAATCCTGGAGGGATTCGCGAACGCGGGCGCTGGGGAGCCGACGCTGGCGCCGCTTCGCGCGGGACTGGACGCATTTGCCTTCTATGACCAATGCAACGGGGTCGCGGGCTGGCACGCGGATCTGGTCACGTCGGCAAAGGTGCAGGCACGGGGCGTGACGGTGGGGACCTACGCGACAGCGGCCGGACCAACCAAGCCCTACGCCCCGGATGCCGCCAACCAGACAATGCTTGTCAACCAATTGTCCCTGGCGTTGTCGGGCGTCAAAAGCTGCATTTTCGATCTGGGCAACGTCGATGGAAAAGCCATCAAGGTCGACCTGGCCCAACTAACGAACGCGCACGTTCTGGTCATGGGCACGGAGGTTGCCCGCAACGACACCAACGGCTGGCGCATGAATTCGGTCACGCAGCTTGAGTTGGTGGGAAGCGCTTGCACCGCTTGGCGGATGCCGAACGTCACCGTGATCGACTTTCAGTTCCCCTGCGGAACCATCATCTTCGAGTAATCCTTCATGAGACAACAATCCCTGTTCTGCATCCCGGGGCTGGTCGCGCTGGCGGTTGCCCTGCTGGGCTGTCCGTCGGTGAAGTACACGAATCTGGCGCCGGTCGAAGCAGGTGTCGATGGGGTCGTGGCCGGTTCCGGTGGACGCACCGGTTCGGGGGGCATCATCGGAACCACGGGCACGGGCGGCGCGCTGGTAGGTACCGACGGCGGCGCGACCGACGGCGCATGCGCCACGAAGTCGGCGGCCGCCGAGCCGCTTCCGCTGGACTTGTACCTGATGATGGATACATCCCGTTCCATGTTGAACAGAATCGGCAGTGGTGCGACCACCGATCCCACAAAATGGGAGGCGGTGAAGGGCGCCATGACGGCATTCTTCAACGATTCACGTTCCGCGGGATTGGGCATCGGAATCGGATATTTCCCCGCCGTTCAGGCCAGCCTGCCTGGTACCTGCACCGCCGACAGCGCGTGCGCGACGTTCGGCCCCTGTGACCGACGCAGCACCTGCGTCCGGACAGGCAACAACACGACAACCGTGGTTCCTCTGTGCCTTACGGCGGGCACCTGTCAGGCCGACGAGACCTGTGCCTTGATCCAGGATTGCGGGGCACCCAACTACTGCGCCTCCGCGGGAACGGCTTGTCCGGCCAACTGCGCGCCCATGGCCGGGTACTGCCACGCCCGGGATATCTGCGACCCAGCGGTCTATGCCACCCCCGCAGTGGCCATTGCCGCGCTTCCTGGCGCGGCGGCGAATCTGGTGGGGTCCCTCAACCTTCCAACGCGTATGCCGGATGGCTATACCCCGACGGCCCCCGCATTGACGGGAGCCATTCAGTACGCCCGGCAGCAGGCGCTGGCCACACCGGATCACAAGCTGGCGGTCGTGTTGGTTACGGACGGCCTACCAGGTGGGTTCACCGATCTGTACGACACCGGTGTTCTCAAACGGGGATTTCCGCGCACCGAATGCGATCCCTTGGATATCCCAGGCATTGCCGCCATTGCCGCGGCGGGGGCCGCGGGCGCGGCGGGAGCGCCCGCGATCCCGACCTTCGTGATTGGTGTCTTCTCGCCCCTGGAGGAACCAGTCGTGCGGGGCCAATTGGATCAACTGGCGCGGGGTGGCGGTACGGGAGCGGCCGTCCTGATCAACACCACGCAAAATGTCACGCAGTTGCTGCAGACAGAACTCGACAAGATCCGCAGCAAGGCGATCGCCTGCGAGTACAAGATCCCGCCCCCCGCCGCGGGAACGGGTCTCGACCTCGGCAAGGTGAACGTCAACTTCGTCGGCGGAGGCGGCACGTCCGCAACGATTCCATACGTGCCGGGTGGAAAAGCGGCCTGCGACGCGCGTGGCGGTTGGTACTACGACGTGGATCCCAAGGCGGACGTCGGGCGGCCCACGTCGATCATCGCGTGTGAGTCCAGTTGCACCATGTTCCAGGCCGATCTGGCCGGGCGCGTGGATATCGTGCTCGGCTGCCTGACGATCGTAATCGGGTAACGGGACCGCCATGCCGTACACGCCCGCCGTATCGGGGCGTCGGCCTCGGCCTCGGATGTTCCCGACCGCGTCAGGCCTTGGCCAAGCCGAAGCCGTCGTGCAGCGAGCGCACGGCCAACTCGGCGTATTTCGCCTCGATCACGCACGAAATCTTGATCTCGGATGTCGAGATCAGATGAACGTGGATGTTCTCATTGGCCAGGATCTCGAACATTTTCAGTGCAACGCCCGCGTGTGACCGCATACCGACGCCCACCACGGACACCTTGGATAGGTTCTCCTCGGTCTTGACCTGTTCGGGAGGACAGATGTCCGAGCACTGCTTGGTCAGGATGTCCTTGGCCCGCGCCAGATCGCTGGACGACAGGGTGAAGGTCAGATTGGTCTTGCCGTTGAAGATGTGTGCCTGAACGATGACGTCGACCACGATCCCGGCCTCCGCCAACGGGCGCAAGACCTGGGCCTGAATGCCCGGTTTGTCGGGCACGCCGGACAAGGTGATCTTCGCCTCGTCCCGCGTCGCGGTTACTCCGGCGACCAGTACTGCTTCCATGGCTTTCTCCTCGGGCACGACCCAGGTTCCTGGGTTGTCGTTGAAGCTGGACCGAACGTGGATCGGAACGTTGTATTTCATTCCGAATTCGACCGATCGAATTTGCAACACCTTGGCGCCCAAGGACGCCAGTTCCAGCATTTCCTCGTAGCTGATGCGATCGATCTTGCGCGCGTCGCGAACCACGTTTGGATCCGCGGTGTAGACACCATCGACATCGGTGTAAATTTCGCACGAATCGGCTTTCAAGGCAGCGGCGACCGCGACGGCCGACGTATCGGAGCCACCACGACCCAAGGTGGTGATGTTGCCGTCCTTGTCGACGCCCTGGAACCCGGCGATGACCGCGATTCGCCCGGCCGCGAGGGCTTTCCGAACCGCCTGGACATCGATGTCCTGGATGCGGGCCCGTGCGAACGCGCTGTCGGTCAGGATACGCACCTGGTGCCCCAGCAGCGATTGTGCCTGCCCGCCTTCGGCTTGAATCGCCAGCGCCATCAGTCCCACCGTCACCTGCTCGCCGGTCGACGCGATGACGTCCAATTCGCGCTCGTCTGGAATCGCCGCGATCTGCTGCGCGAGGCCCAGCAGACGATTCGTTTCACCCGACATCGCCGACACCACGACCACGACCTCGTGTCCCTGGCGTTGCGTCGCCAAAGCGCGACGGGCGACGTTTCGAATTCGTTCCACCGTTCCGACGGAGGTCCCGCCGTATTTCTGGACAATCACCAAGGCCGCGCGAATTTCCACCACGCCCCCCGCGCCGTCAAGTGCCTGATGAAATGAGAAGCGCAAAGGCGCGTCAGAAGCGAATGCGGTGTCTTAGACTCCCGCGAATGGGACGAGCGCTGGAAATTCACATCACCGCGCCGGATCGCGCGCGGGCGGAGACCATCGCGCGTGCCCTGGTGGACGAGCGTTTGGCCGCGTGCGTGAACATCGTCGGCCCGGTTCGGTCGATCTACCGGTGGGAGGGCCGCATCCAGGAGGACGACGAGGTGCTTTGCCTGGTCAAGACGCGGCCCGAACTCTTTGCCGCGCTCTGCGAGCGGGTTCGTGAGTTGCACCCGTACCAGGTCCCGGAAATCTTGGCGTTCGAGGTCGCCGACGGTAGCGCCGCGTACCTCGACTGGCTGACGGCTGCCACGACCTAAAATCAGGCCGGACGGCCGGCGTCCTCAGCCCGGGCGGCCGGCGCGAATCGCGGCGATGGCTTCGCGCGCGGCGGCCGAAACCGAGTCCTCGGAGTCCTCCCGGGCGGCGCTTTCCAGCGCGGGCAAGACGTCGATGCGACCGATCTTGGCCAGGGCCCGGGCGGCCTGGGCGCGCACGGGAACGTATTCGTCGTGGCGCAGCCGTTCGATCAGCGCCGCTATAGCCTTCGGATCGCCGATGTCTCCCAACGCGTCGACCATCTCGCGACGGTTCTGCACCTCGGGCAGATGTTTCAGCAGGGATGGAACGGCGCGGCGATCCTTCAGCTTGCCCAGTTGGATGATGACCAGACGGCAGAACAGGACATCGTCCTGACAGTCGTCAAGGGATTCAGCCAGCGTGGGAACGCCCGCCGGATCGCCGCGCGCCGCCAGCGCAAGTGCCCCTCGGATGCGTAGCATGCGGGGAAGTTTTTGATCGCCCAGCAGCCGGGCCACGGGCCCGACGGCGCGCGCGTCGCCACCGCGAACTGCCCCCACCGCGGCCCAGTTTGCGACCAGGGGATCGCGATCATTCACGGCGATTGACAGCTGCGCCGCTGTTTCCTTGCGCGGCGGCAAGGTCACCAGAAGCTGCACCGCCTCGCGACGAACGGCGATGGACTCGTCGGTGGACAACATCAACGCGGCCAGGGCCGGCCCGGCCAACAGATCGCCCAGCCGTCCGCGCTCGATGGCCTTCGGAACCTGTTCACCGTTCGGGTTCGACGCCCCCCGCGCCAGCACGGGCTCGAAGCGGGTGTGGCCGTCCAGCCACCGATCCAACATCCCGCGTAGCGCCGCCGCGCGCTCCGGGCGTTCGTCCGCCAGGTTGATCCGCTCGCCGGGATCGGCTGCCAGGTCGTGGTAGGCGCAGTATCCCCAGTTCAGATCGCAGATCAGCTTTTCCTGTCCCGCGACGATCATCCGTTTGTCCTCGACCTCGGCAAACGCCGGCGGCAACCGCATCTCGTCCGCCGGCGGGGTGGCCAACCAGGGACCCAGATTCGTACCGCGCATCCGCGCCGGCACGGGGATGTTCAGCAGACCCAGGATCGTCGGCGCGATATCGATCAATTCCACCGGCCGGCTGATAACGCGCGCGTTGACACCCGGAACGCTCACTATCAGAGGAACGCGAATCTGCTCGTCGAACAACGACGATCCGTGATAACGCCCGCCGTGTTCGTCGAATTCCTCGCCGTGATCGGCGGCCAAAATCACGATGGCCCCCGGCCGCTGGTCGCGCACGAAGGCCAGCAATCTGCCGACGGCGGCGTCGACGTACGCTATCTCGCTGTCGTAGCGATCCATGTCACCGCTACCGAACGGAAATGCGGCGTGCGCGACATAGGGCTCGTGGGGTTCGAAAAAATGGACCCAGACGAACGATCGTTTGGGTTTCTCGTTCTGGTAGTAGGCGATCACCTGATCGACCCGCTTCTGCGCGTCGAGATACTCGAATTTGACGTACTCGAACGAAAAATTGCTGTCGGCGTAGGCCTTCAGTTTTTGCGCGTCGACGAAAAAAATGGCCGGGGGATAGAACCCGGCGTTGTGCCAGCCATGCTGCCGCAGTACGGACGTGATGGGATCGTGAACCTCCGCCGGGGCCAGACGCGCCAGAGTGGGGAAGTATTTGCCCGTCAACATCGACGCCACGGAAAAGGACGTGTGCGGTGCCTGCGCGTACGCACGAACGAAACGCGTTCCTGTGGCGGCCAGCCTATCGATGTGAGGTGTGGTTGGACGTCGGGTGTAGCCGTAGGCACCGACGTGATCCGCGCGCAGCGCGTCCACGGTGATCACGATGACATCAGCATCCGGGCGTTCGGGCCCCTCTGGCAATGGTGGCAAATCACCGGCTCCCTCCAGACCCTCGACCGCGATGGGCGCCCGCGACCGCAGCGACACCGGAGACAGGCGAAACAACTGGGCCGTGACGGTGGTGCGTTCCAGCGCCGCGAAGCGGATGCTCTGGCTGCGGCGCGCCTCGACCGCCGAAAAAGCAGCGAGAACACCCACAGCAGCGATGAGCCCAACCAGACGGCCGGGCGAGAACATGCGTGAGACGCCCTGCCCCGCCAGCCACAACCGGACGGCCAGCAAGACGGACATACCCGTCAGCACCGCCAGCGATGCATGAAACCAGGGGTACAGGCGCCGCAACACCAGCTGGTTGCAGATTTCGGTGGCGATGGCGGCCGCACCCAGACCCACGATCATCAGGACAACCCGCACGGACCGCTTCGACGGGATTCCTGTTGCCTCGGCAAGAAGCAGCCGAAAGTTCCACGCCATACCAAACGCCGCCGCCGTACCCAGAAACGCGACGGCGCCGATCAGCGGCGCCCGTCCCGACATTTCGGCCGCGCGCCTACCGCTGAACGCAGCGAAGGCAACAAACATGGCGAACGGCGCGACCGCCAGCGCGGCCAGGCCCGCCTCCGCGAGATGGCGCCGGCGACCGCTGCGCGCAGCCACAATTCCACCGAGCGCGATCAGAAGGCCGACCACCCCACCCGCCAGGGTCAGCCAGCTGGCTCCAAGGAGAATCAGTTTACCAGCCTTCAGGGCATCCAATCCCCCGACCCCGCGGGTCACGGCCCACAGGGTGTCGCCCACGCCAACGATTGCACCGGCGCCCAGGCCCGCCCGCAACCACGGCGCCGCGGCAGGTCCCTGCTCCCCCGACGCCACTACCCCGCCTCCTCGCCGAAGACCTCGGCCGCCGCCCAGCGTGCATCCACGGCCGATCGCAGGGGCTGGTGTTCGGCCCGGTCCAACGCAGGATCGTCGTCGAGAATTCTGGTGGCCTCGACCCGGGCTAGTTCCAGCAGGCGACCCATGCCGGCCAAATCCGCGAACCGCAAGCGGGGCATGCCCGCCTGCCTGACGCCGAACAGATCGCCGCAGCCCCGCAATTCCAGATCAGCCTCGGCGATCTTGAATCCGTCGTTGGTCGACGCAAGTACCGATAGGCGCCTGGCCGCATCCCCGGACGAGGGGCCCGTGGGTTCACCCGTCATCAGCAGACAGTCGGCCGCGTCGCCACCGCGCCCGACGCGACCCCGCAACTGGTGCAGTTGCGCAAGCCCGAAGCGATCGGCCTCCTCGACCACCATCAGCGATGCCTCGGGCACGTCGATTCCAACTTCAATCACGGTCGTCGCCACCAACACGTCCAGGCGCCCCGCCGCGAACGCGCGGAGGCTGGCATCCTTGGTGCGCGCGTCCATCTGGCCGTGTACCAGTCCCACGCGCGCGGGCGCCAGTGTCTTTTCCAGTTCACGATGGCGGTCGACGGCTGTCACCCCACCCTCGCGCGCCGAAATCTCGCGCACGGGACAAACCACGAACACGCGCCGACCCAAAGCGACCGCCGCGCGCATGGTGGTTTCCGCAGTGGCCCGGCCACCGTCCCCGACCACGATCCGCGTGGCGACCGGCTTTCGACCGGGGGGCAGCTCGTCCAGAATGCTCAGATCCAAATCCCCATACAGCGTGAACGCCAGCGTGCGCGGAATCGGTGTCGCGGTCATGACCAGCAGGTGGGGCACCGTCCCTGTGTCGGCCTCGTCCCGCTGGCGTAACCGCGCGCGCTGGGCGACGCCGAAGCGGTGCTGTTCATCGACGATCGCCAGCCTCAGCTGGGGCAACGCCAACCGATCCGCCAGCAACGCTTGCGTACCTATGATGATCGCGATCTGCCCCGCCCGGGCCAGCGCCAGCAACGATTCGCGCTGGGGCCGCGGTGTCGATGCCGTCAACAGCGCCACCCGCAAGCCCAGACGGGTCGCCAGCGGTTGCAGGGTACGCAGGTGCTGCTCGGCCAGGATCTCGGTTGGCACCATCAACAAGGTTTGGCCGCCCGACAGCGCCGCCTGGGCGGCCGCGGCAAACGCCACGGCGGTCTTGCCGCTACCCACGTCGCCGACCAGCAGGCGCTGCATCGGTCGTGCACCGACCATGTCTCCTTGAATCTCGGCAATGGACCGCAGCTGCGCGCCGGTCAACGCGAACGGCAGGGCCTCCCGGACCCGCGCCAGTACGTCGGCCTCGGACGCCTCGCAGGGGCGACCAGGCTGCGACCGCGCCGCCCACAGCCGTCGCGCCAAGCCGACCTGAATGATCAACAGATCCTCGACCGCCAGCCGCCGGTGGGCATCCGATCGGCCGGCCACCAACGCATCCAGCAGGGCGGGAGTCGCGTCGGGTTCGGGACGATGAATCAGCCGCAGGGCCTCGCCTATCGAGGGCAAGTCCAGGCGGGCGCGGGTGGCCCGCGGGAGCACGTCGGGAACCGCCGGCGCGTGACGATCCACCGCCGCCCCTATGATCCGTTCCAGAACCCGACCAGCGACGCCAGGTACCGCGGGGTACCGCGGCCTAATCCCCAGGCCAAGGCCGCCCGCGTCGCCCAGGCCCGCCGCCCCGAACGCCGCGGTCAAATTGGTCGGATGCAAAAGCTCCGGTTGTCCCCCGGCCGCAAGGCGCAATGGCCCGGCCAGCACCACCTCCTTGCCCTTTTCGAATGCCCGGGCCATCCCGCCAGGCACCCGGAACCAGCGGGCCGTTAGGCGCGCCGGCGCCGGCGGCTGACCTTGAGTCTGAACCTGCGCCGGCGCCTGATCGACGTCGCGCAGATGCACGGCCAGAAACCGGCCCGGAAACACGTTGATGCGTTCGACGATGCCGCGGACCAACACTACGGCGCCGTCGGGCTTCATCGGCAGTTCGCCAAGCGGCGTCACCGTGCGCAGATCGTCATAGCCGCGCGGAACGTAACCCAGGATGTCGCCCACGGTGGCGAGACCGTGCTCAACCAGCCGCGCCGTCGTCGCGGGCCCAGCCCCCGGCAGAACCGACACGGGCAACGCGATACCATCAACCTGGGCCGTGGCGGTGGCTGGCACGGCTGACGGCGGGGCCGGGGCCCTCGACGAGGCGGCCGCCACCATTGCTCCAGACAAGGCCGAATCTACCTTTCGCCCGCGCGGTCGCGGAACGACCCCCGATTGCGCGCCCGGCAGCGCCCCGGGACGCTCCTTACGGAGGTTCTCACCGGGCAGCGGACTCATCGGAATCACCGCTTGTACGTGAACTTCAGCTCGTACTCGCAGATGTGAAACACATCGCCTTCATCTATCCGTTTATTGTCGATGCGCATCCCATTGAAATCAATGCCATTTGTAGACCCAAGATCTTTAATAAAGAACGTCCCGTTGCGGCGAATCACCGCCGCGTGTTTTCGCGAGATGTTCCCATCCTTGATCGGCAGGTCGGACGATTTCGTGCCGCGACCGATAATGAACTGTTCCTTGTCGATGCGGTATTTCTGGTTGTCGAACGTCAAGTACAACGTCGCGCCACCGGAAGCGCCGTCCGGCGCGGGCGGAGGTCCCCCGGCGCCCGTTCCGATTCCAGGCCGAGGCGCGTGCGATGTCGGACGGCCAGGACGCGCCGGCGCGGGTGGAATGAACGGCTGCGGCCGCGCTCCTCGGAGCGGCGAAGGTGTCGGCGCCGGCGTCTGCGCGTGAACAGCGGTTTCGTATCCCGCGATCTGGGCATACCCCGTCATCGCGTCGTTGATCAGGTCTTCCAGACTTTTTTCCTGCTCCTCGGCCATCTGTTCGAACGTTTGCCACAGGCGGTCCCGGCAGCGAATCTCGCGCATGCTGCTGCGATTTCGGTCATCGATGGACATCATCCCTTGCTCCGAATCACACCCGCGACGCGAGTGGCTTCCTTGCCGATGGTCTCACCCGACGGGAAACCCTTGATGACGGTCGTGTCCTTGGCAATCTTATCCAGCGCCGGTGCGTCGGCAGCCTTGCCCACGCTCTCCAGGGACAGGACCGCTGTCATGCGCGCCAGGGGATATTTCGATTCCAATGCCTTCACAAGGACTGGCCTCGCCGGTTGGCCCAACTTCTCGATGAGTTTGACCAACAGATCCTCGACGTCCACTTTCTTGCTGGGAGCGCTGGCGGGAAACGCCTCCAGGCCGGGCACAACGCCGTCATGTTTGGCCACCGCCAGGAGGGATTCGAACGCGCGGTAGCGGACCAGCTCCTCCTTGTCGGTTTGGATGATGCGAATCAAACCATCGCGGGCCTCCAGACCACCGATGCTCTCGACGACGCCGAACATTTCATCGCGGATGGTGCGATCACCCTTGGAATCGGCGGCGATTTTCATCGCAAACGGCAGTACCGATGGGTCGCGGCGCTGCTGGAGCGCGCGCACTGCTGCCGAGGCCTCGTCGCGGTTTCCGGCCAAGACGCGCTCTTCCAGGAACTTCACGGCGTCGGGGCCACCCAGAAGGCCTATCGCCTTCCACATCGGTTCGGAGACCGGCTTGTCGCGCCGCGCGCGCGCCACCAGATTCTGCGCGCCCTTGCTACGCGTCGGCTCATCGCCGATCTTGGCCAGCAGTTCAGCGACCGCCGGGTATCCGATGATCGGCTCGCCCAGCAGGCCCGCCAACATGCCGCCCGCGGAAACCCCGACTGCGGTCAGGATCTTTTCGACGGAATGCCTTCCATTGCGCACCTTGCCGCCACGAAGGTCCTGCTCGATTCCCGGCACCAGGGCGGCGTCGATTCGGGCCTGATCCTCGGCCTGTCCCCATGCGCGCAGGGAGAACAGCGCATCCCGAAAACCCAGGTATTTCTCGGGCGCCGAGTCCTTGTTCGCGGCCATGTTGGTCATGTACAAGGGCAGCAAGGTCTTGAATACCTCCCAACGTTCGTTGGCGGGCATGGACGCCAGCGCGGCATCAACCTGATCGGCCTTGCCGATCTCCAACAAAGCGACGGCCGCCTCGGCGCGCAGCTTGGGCTCGGTCGCGCGGTCAGACAGCGCGTCGGCCAGTTTTCCCGGTCCTTTCTCGGTCGACTTCCACAACTGGATGTTGTCGGAGGTCGGCTTGCTACAGGCGAGTTGCGGCAAGATCGCCGCGATCGTGATCAACCAACCCGCGAAACAAACTCGACAAAAGGGCGGGAGCGGTCGAAATATCATTGGGTCCCGGGATGTTAGCCACGCTCGGATCGGAGCGTCAAGGCTGACGGGGCTTTCGGGGCCTTTCGGATCGCTTACCTGATCTTGGTTGGCAACCTGTCGACCCACGAGCCCGACCTGAAGTAGCCTAGCCGCATGTACCCGAAACCCGCGGTATGGACCGCTATCGTTGTGGCCGTGGTCCTGAGCATCGTGATCGTCCAAGGCTGCTGGTGGTCGCATGGCGGTTGCAACAACGGAAGCTGCGAATGTCCCTCTGGTGACAGCTGCGATCTCGGATGTTCCGCGCCACCGTGTCACGCCAAATGCAACGGGGACAATCCATCCTGCAACGCCGTCTGCGCGAACGGAACCTGCACCTGCGGAAGCGGCAGTCAATGCAGTTTTCAGTGCAAAGCGCCTCCCTGCCACGTGACTTGCGCCGCCAACACCACGTGCAGCGGCACGTGCGCCAACGGACAGTGTGTCTGCGGCGCCGGCAGCACGTGCACGTTCACTTGTTCGGCGTCCCCCTGCCACTCGACCTGCGCGGCCGGCGCCGCCTGCGTGGTTTTGTGCCCGGCTGGGTTGGCGGGAACCCAGGGCTGCGACATCGTGGCGTGCGCGGCCGGCGCTCCGGTGATCTGTCCCGGTGGAGGCGCGACCACCTGTGGCGCGCCCTGTCCCTAGACAGCGAAAACCAACCGGTCTTGGGCTGCCGGGATGCCTTTCGTTGCCGGGGGCATACCGTTCGGATAACGTCGCCGCCACCCATGTTGTCGCCGCGCGCGGCCGGCCTGTCCCGATCAAGGACCATCCCCTGGATCCTGGCGCGCGCGGCGTTCGTCGCGTGGACGCTGTTTCCGATGGGCCGGGCTGGCGCGGTTCCGATCGACGATCCCCACGTGGGAGGCATCGGTTTTTCCGGTCCGACCACGGGTGATCTGGCCGCTGTGTACTGGAATCCGGCCGCGCTGGGGTTGATCAGCGGCCCTCAGTTGATGTTCGCGGGCATCGGGACCAACGCCACGACGACAGTGGCGCGCGCGCCCATCGACGCCACCGGAGTCCCAGGATCGGGTACCAGTTTCACCGACGTTCGCGCGTCGGATCGCTCCCATCCGTTCATCTGGCCGCCCGGACCGGGCGCGTTCGCCGGATTCGGTACTCCCATCGGAGGTGATCGCTTCACCCTAGCCGTCGCGACATACATGCCGTTCGTCGATCGGTCCCGGTACCAGGCTCCCGCTGGCGAGGTCCTGGCGACCCGCTATCACCGCATCTCGTCGGATCTACGAAACCTGGCGCTGGTACCGGCGCTGGCCGTCAGGTTCATGGGCGATCTTCGGGTGGGCTTTGCCCCCGGCGTATTGTTTTCGACCGGACGGCTGTCGTTTGTCGAATCGACCTGCGTGCAGACCGGTACCTGCGCGGGGGAAGATCCCGCGGGCGATGCCACGCTGGATCTGGGTTCCAACCAGGGAATTCTTTCATCGACGGTTTCATTCACCCTGGCGGCGGGTGTGTACTACCGTCGGCGCGCCTGGGAATTTGGTCTTTCGTTTTCCAGCCGGCCTCTCGGCGCTGACGTTTCTGGCGCGGCCGTGATCGCGGGCGACAAATCAAAGATCACCGCGCCAGGCGGGACCGGGGTAACTTGCGGCAATCAAAATCCCGTCGACGGCAGCAACTGCCTGTTCGCCGACATCGCCTACAAATTGCCGAATACTTGGACGGCGGCCGTGGCGTGGCACCCGCGGCCGGGATGGGAAATCGCGGCGATTGGTCGAATCCTGACCTTTCCCGGGAACGACGTGATCGACATTCGCCTGACCGGATCGGTGGTGTCCGAGGCCGGCGTTCCCTCACACATCGTGCTTCAAAGGGGCTACGGCACTGTCATCGACACGCGCCTGCGTGCCGCCTACTGGCTGGGCGAACGGATTCGGATCGGCGGGGGCCTACGGGTCGAAACCAGCGCGCTTCCCGATCGCTCGATCAGTCCGGCCGCGCTTGATGGGCGTAAGATGGAACCGACGGTCATGGTGCTGTTGCGCCCGATGAAGCATGTGTGGGTCGGCGCCGGCTACGGGTTCACGTATATGTTTCCGGTGACCGCCACGACGTCCGCGTTCGACCCCACCGCGGCGGCGGGTTGCGTCGCCGCCGGAGGTAATCTGGACGCCGACGCTTGCATCAAGCGCAATCAAGGATTGGCCCGTCCCACGGCCGCCGGAACCTACAACCGCATGTCGCACGCGTTCGGCTTGTCGATAACCGCGCAGTTCTGATAAACCGACCCTGTGCGATTCGAATCGCGCGTTTGGTCGACCGCTTCGTCGGCCGTCGGGATTTTCGGCATGCTGTCGATAGGCGGAGTCACTTTGTCCTGCGTGGGCTCGCGCGGCGGCGCGGGGGGCGGCGTGCCCGCCAAGCGGTCCGCAGGATCCGCCATTGGCGGCGCGGTCGCGGTCTCTTCCGTCGCGCTGGGAGCCCTCACCGTTCGCAAATGGCGGCTCGACAACGGTCTGGAGATCATTACGATTCCAGATGCAGGCGCCCGCGCGGTCAGTTACGTCACGGCTTTCCGGGTCGGCTCGCGCGATGAAAATGCCGCTGCAGGTGAAACCGGACTGGCTCACCTGTTCGAGCATCTGATGTTCACGGGAACGCGACTGGCGGACGGCGGCGGTGATTTCGATCAGCAGATCGAGGAAGCCGGCGGGTCGAGCAACGCGATGACCTCCCAGGATTTCACGTCCTACATCGACGAGGTTCCTCCCGAGGCACTGGATCGAACCATTCGCCTTGAAGCCGATCGCATGGTCAACCTGAACCTGGAACCGAAGCAGGTCTCCAACGAACGCGACGTGGTGATTCAGGAACGCCTCGGTACCGTGGAAGACAGCGTCGACGGCCTGCTGGACGAGATGCTGTGGCGGCAGTCGTTCCGGGCGCACCCGTATCGTTGGCCCGTCATCGGCCGCATGGAGGACATCAAGGCGGTCACAAGAGACAAGGCCCTAGCGTTCTACCGGCGCCACTACGCGCCCAACCGTGCGGTCGTGGTCGTGGCTGGGCGTTTTGACGAAAACACGGTGTTGGCATCGATTCGAGCAGCCTACGGGTCCCTGCCCCCGGGCAGCGGGACACCAGCCGCGGTGATTCCTCCCGAACGGGCGCCCGCGGCCGAAATCCGCGCGGACATCGAACGGCCCATCTCGGCCGATCGCCTGTTGATCGGCTTTCCCGCGCCGGCGCTCGGCGACGGGGATCGCGCCGCCTACGACGTGGTCGGTGAATTGCTGGCGGGGGGACCGTCGTCGCGACTGTACCGATTGCTGGTTGTCGAACGCGAGATCGCTTCGTCAATCACGTCGGACATCGCACCCACGCGCGATCCCAGTCTGGGGATGTTCTGGGTGCAAATGACCCAGGGACACGCGGCGCGCGAGGCGGAAGACACCATTTTGCGCGAGATCAAACATTTGGTCACCCAACCAATCGCTGCCGCCGAATTGGCCGCGGCCCAGAACCGCCTGGAGACCCAGTTCTGGCTGGAACTGGGATCAAGTCGCGGTCGGGCCGAGTCGTTCGCTGAATTCGACGTGACGACCGGCGACTTCCGCAATCTGGTCGCACGAGGCGCGGGCTACGCGCGGGTGACCGTCGACGACGTCGTCCGGGTTGCACGTACCTACCTGGACAGTGGCGCGCGATCGGTCGTGGTCGCGCGCCCCAAAGAACAACCCAAAGGGCAGCCTTAGTGCCACGCGCATCGGCAATCGCTGTTGTTGCCGTCGCCGCCACCATCGTTTTGACCATGCCCCGAAGCGCCAAAGGTCAATCGGCCACCGGACCGAAATCCAGCCTGGGCCCCGGTGCCGTGTCCCAGGCACCGGCGGGGACCACCGTCGTGCGGCGCTCCGGACCTTCTGGATCGCTGATCCTGGTCGAACCGAACCACGCGCTCCCGTTGGTCCACGTGGTTGTGGCGCTGCGATCCGGATCGGCCTGGGATCCACGCAAGAAGGACGGCCTCTCGAACCTGATGGCGGAGGTTGCCCGTCGTGGCGCGGCGGGCAAGACGCGCGACCAACTGGACGCACGGCTCGACGGGCTGGGTGCCACGCTGGGCGTTCACACCGGCCCCGATTCTCTTCACCTTGAAGGTCATGTTCTTGGCCGATACCTGGGCGAATACCTGGCGATCGTCGCGGACGTGTTGCTGCGTCCCGATTTCGCCGCCGCCGAGATCGCCCGCACACGGCGCGAAACACTGGCCGACATCGACGAACTTCGGAACGACGACCAGTCACTTTGCCGTCGATTTTTCGTGCGCAATTTGTACGGCGACCATCCCTACGGTCATCCCGCAGAAGGAGATCGGGCCAGCCTGGAAAGGCTCAGGCGCGAAGACCTTCAGTCCTACCACCGACAACATGTTGTCGGACCGAACGTCATTTTCGCCGCCGCTGGCGCCGTGACCCCGGACGATTTCCATGGACGCATCCAGCAGTTGTTCAAGTCGCTACCCAAAACGGCGGCCCCCGGACCAAATCCCCTTGCCGTGCGCGAACCGTCGCCACCCAGCGGCTGGCGCATCCAGATCGTCGACAAACCGGACCGGCAGCAGGCGCAGATCCTGTTCGGACAGTTTGGCGTGCGCGCGACGGATCCCGACTATGTACCGCTGCTGGTGGCCGTCACCAGTTTCGGCGGCCACGGGATGAAGGCCACGCTGATGGACGAGGTTCGGTCAAAGCGCGGGTTGGCCTACGGGGCGTACATGACCCTGTCACAGCGTCGCGGCCGGGGATCACTGACGGGATGGGTCTTCACCGCCAACGACAAGGCGGTTCCCACGTTGAAGCTGGTTCTGAAACTTTTCGTCGGACTGATGGACAAGGGAATCGACGACGTTCGGCTGGCGTTCGCGAAGGCATTCCTGGCAGGCTCGCAGGCCGCGGAGATGGACGACCCCGGCCAACGCCTGGACGCGCGCGTCGCGGCCGAGGTCGTCGGATTGCCCCCGGATTTTGTCGACAACCTTCCGGCCCGAATCAGGACCGTGACCGCCTTGGAGGTCAAGGCGGCGCTGGCTCGAAACCTTCACGCGCGTGATCTGGCCATCACCGTCGTTGCCACCGCCGCCACCCTGCGCCAGCGCTTGCTCGACGCCAAGGTCGATTCCGGGGCCATCGATGTCGTTCCGTACGAGAGTTATTGAACGAATCCTGGTTCTGCTAAGAAGTCCGCGTGCACGACAAATCCAGCGCGCCGCGGCCGCATCGCATCTTGGGGCGGGGACGATTCCTTGAACTGGTGGACGAGCAAGGGTGGGAATACGTCCGTCGCCACGCCTCTTCCGGCGTTGTGGTCATCGTGGCCACCACGGATCAACAGGAATTGGTGCTGGTCGAGCAGCCGCGCATTCCCGTGCGGCGACGCACCATCGAACTGCCGGCGGGACTGGTCGGAGATCTTCCGGACAGCGTCGCCGAATCGCTGGAGACAGCCGCCATCCGCGAACTGGAGGAGGAAACCGGGTTCGTGGCGACTGCCTGGCGGTTGCTGGCCGAGGGACCATCGTCTGTCGGCATCTCGACCGAGGTCGTAACATTCTTTCGCGCGACCGGCCTGGCTCGGGTCGGTCCCGGTGGGGGTGACGATACCGAGGACATCACCGTGCACGTGGTGCCTGTGGCCGGCGTAAGCGCCTTTCTCGCCGAGAAGGCAGCCGCCGGCGCCTTGGTCGATCCCAAGGTCTTCGCGGCCCTGTATTTTCTGACCACCGAGGGCGTGAAGTGAGCGGTCCGAAAGTTCCACCCCCGACGCCATTCAACATGGTCGTGGACCAACCACAGGGCCCTCTGCCCTTCGTGCCCCGTGTCGACAAGGACCGGGGCGTCGTTTGGGAGTACTCCGTTGATCCCAATCACTACAATCCCTACGGGGTTCTTCATGGTGGCGTCACCATGGCGTTGCTGGATTCAGCGATGGGATACGCGGTCGCGGCCCACGTTCATCCGCAAGGGCGGTTCAACGCCGTCGCTCAGATGAGCATCACCTTCATCGCGCCGGTGAAGACCGGTGTTCTGCGCGCGCACGCCACGGTCATCAAGCTGGGTAAACGCTTGGCCGTCGTCGAGGCCCGAGCGGAGGCCGGTGACGGAACCCTGGTGGCGACCGCGACCGCCACCCACGCGCTGTTGCCCTGACTTCGTCCCCCGGTCCGACACCCGTTGCAGCGGCTTACGAACGGCGCGGCGCCCGGTTCAAAACGCGCCGGCTGCGCGCTGGATCGTTGGTGATGATCCCGTCGACTCCCATGGCGGCGAATCGACGCAGTTCGGCCGGGGCGTCCACAGTCCAAACGTTCACGCGATAGCCACGCCGGTGCCAGTCCCGCACGGCGGCCTCCGTGCACAACACGTCCTCGGGATGCATCGAGAAAAGTTCCACCTTGGCCAGCAGGGGGCGGCGCGGCGCACGTGCCCCCGGCAGCACCACGGCCCGCTCGATCAGCAAGCCCGCACGCACCCGCGGAGCCCGCATGGCCCAAGTCGCAACCGCGCGCGGATGAAACGACGACACCAACACCTGCTCCGCGACCTTACGCCCCGCTCGATCGAGCACACCGGCCACGCGGTCGACCAAGGACCGCACGCCGGTCGGTTTGATGCCCGATGCCTTCAACTCGACGTTGACCAACAACTTCCGCGCGCACAGCTCAAGTACTTCTTCAAGGGTTGGAATCGTCGCGCCCGATGTCAGTCGGATCGAGCGTATCGATTTCAGCGAGAGATCCGCGATGCGGTCAGGACGGCCCCCCAAACGTTGAAGATCGTCATCGTGAAAGACCACGACCTCGCCCGTTGCGCAAAGCAAAACATCCAACTCCACGCCGTCCGCCCCGTCCTTGACAGCCCTTGCGAAAGCCGCGAGAGAATTCTCCGGCTGAACCGCGCTGGCACCCCGGTGCGCGATCAGCAGCGGCGACCGACCCCGCCCGCGGGCTCCCCCAGACCACGACGGAGGGTTCCTCAACGTCCCCGGTTTGCGCATTCCGACCGTGCGAAACTACCACGACCTCCCGCTGTCGCGTCGACCGCGCCACCTTTCTCCCGATCCACACTGAATATTCGGAGCCACGGAACCGGCGGCGAACTACACTCGTGGGCATGTCAAAGTGGTTTGGCGCGCCCTGCCGGACTCGGGTTCCGGTTGCGTTGTTGTCCGTCGCTCTGCTGGCTGGCGCGACGGCGTCCTGCGCCCACCGGCCCGTGGCGGCGCCCGATGGTCCGGGCCGGCGTTTCCAGGTCGCCGCCGCTGCCGTCACGACCGTGCAATTCGAGGACGAATTGGTCGAGGCCCGGCTGGTTCTCCAGGCATTGCCCGCTGAATCCGCCGAGCGGGGCCCGCTGCGCGCGAAGCTCGTCCGGTACCTGTTGCAACCCCTGGCGGGGCTGGATCCCCAGAAGCTGCGCGGCGAGGCGCGGGATCTCGGCAGCACAGATGTCTTCGACCGCATCTTCGAATCCCTCCGTGATGCTTCGAACCTGTACGAGCCCGGCGAATTGTGGGCCAATCCGACGGCCATCGCCGCCGCGGAGCGGGATCTGCTGGGACGCGCGGCGCGCCTGGTGCTGGCGTTGTTTTCCCCTCGCGGAGCCGAAGCACAGTCCGCGCTGGCCTTGGCCGTACTGGTCACCGTCGAACCGAACGCACCGGAATGGACCGAACGTTTCGATCGATTGTTGACTTGGACCGACGAGGCCGGGTTCTCCGCCGAAGGGGGCGGCCCCCGCCGCGGTCTCACGGCGGTCGATCTGCTTCAATCGGTCCTGGGCGACTGGCCCGCGCCCGCAGTGGCCGACCGCCTAAGCAGACTGTATGTCGATCGACAGCGGAACTTCTCGTCGATTCTCAAGAAGCCCCTGCCGGGCGGCGAGGAGGCCCGGAGGGCACTGGGCGATCTGCTGCTGGCGCAAGGGGATGAAATGCAGCGGACGGTTCCCAACGTCGCCGCCACCTACCTGCGGTGCGCCCGCCTTGATCGGGCCGCGGCCGCAACCGCGCCGCTCGGCGACAAGCCCGGGGACGACCCCGAAATGCGGGCGCTGATCTCCTCGGCCGCCGCTCCCAACGCCGGTCCCGAGGCTACCCTCAAACTGGCCCGGCGTTTCCTCCCCCGTGTCGCGCTGCTGGGAGGGACCGCGACCGATAACCCTGATTTGGTCGTTGCCTTTCGGGTCCTCCAGGTTGGGCTTCTCCGCACACCCAACCACGCCGAGATGTTGCTGCTGTCGGCCGAGATCGCGAAGCTGATCTCCGCCCCCTTCCTGGCTATCAGGCAACTCGAAGAAGCGGAACAGCTCCTGCAGCGCAACCCCCATGCCGCCGGCGGCGATCAACTGGCACGTATCTCGGCCGAGCTGCTCGATCTCCATTTTCTGCGCTTGCGGCTGGTGCTGGATCCGGAACGCGCAAACCCGCCGCCGTCCGAAGAAGTCGAGCGGGTACGCCAGCGTTCATCCGACACGCGACGCCGCTTCCAGGGCACCGAGATCAACGTCAAGGATGCGCAAATCGACTTCGAATTGGCGCGCAGCTACGTCAACTCCGGCATGATTGACCGCGCCCTCCCCCTGTTTTTGCGCGCCCAGGGTGAGGATCCGAAATCCAATCCTGAAATCACCGCCGAGTTCGCGAACCTGATGTTGAAGCGGGGCAACCCGCAAGAGGCCAGCAAGATTCTGCGTGACGGCCTTACCGCCTTGCGCACCGCCCCGCAGGCCAGCGCCACCATCGGCAGCGTCGAGGGGCAGTCGCGGCTCGAAAGACTGCTAGGAGATGCCCTCGATATCGGCGGCGACCGCTCGGGAGCCGAAAAGGCCTGGCGCAGCGCCGTCGCGGGGTGGGAACGCCTGATGATCGAACATCTGCACCGCAAGAACTACTCCCGCTCGGCCGAGGCGACATTCGAAATCGGGCGCGTGTTGTATCTGCTCGGTCGGCACGCCGACGGTATCCAGAAATTCGAGGAAGCGATCGAGCAAGACAACGATCGCGATCAGTCGTACATCGACTCCATCGCGTTTCTGGTGCAAAACGGCGAGGTCGACGCGGCGCTGGGCATCTACCGTCGGGCGTTGTCGCGTCCGGATCGTAGCGTGTCCGAGTACGTCAAGGTCTACGCATCGCTGTGGATCGTGGACTTGACCCGTCGAACGCAGAAGGTGGCCGATCCCACCGCCGAAGCGTTTCTTCGCACCCTCGCCCAGCGCCATCCCGAGATTCGTCCTCAGCGCGGCGCCGCCTGGTACAGGCAGCTGGCGGCCTTCTCGGTAGGACGGATCGACTACGGGCATCTGGTGGCGGTTGCCAACACGACCGGCAAACGCGCCGAGGTGTTTTTCTACCGCGCGATGCAGCTCCTAGCGGATGGCAAAGCCGATGAGGCGCACGAGCTGTGGCGCAAGGTTCTGGAAACGCACATGGTCTCGTTCTTCGAGTTCGAGATGGCCTCCCGCTACCTGAGAACCGGCGCCCCCATGGTCCCTCCGTCCCCGGCCCTCCCCAGTACCGAAACGATTTGAACCTGACCGCTGTCGTTGCCCGTGTTAAACACGGGCCCGTAACGAACGGTGCCGTGGCCAAGTGGTAAGGCGAGGGTCTGCAAAACCCTTATTCCCCGGTTCAAATCCGGGCGGCACCTCCGAAGCACCGGGCGGTCTATTGGACCCGCCCGTGTGCCCCCCCTCCGGCGCTCCGAAACCACGAAAACATCGGGTTGAGGTTCAGCCCGCGACGGTGCGCCGCCCCTGACCGGGGAACGCGAATCTGCCGGCGCCACCTAACCGGGGACCCGGAGCTGCCAACGGGCAACCAGCCTCGTCGGATCCCCGTCGCACGCGTAAAAATCGTCCAGCATGTCGTCCGCGGGAGCGCGCCCGCTGGTAGCACGTTCTTCGAGCGGTTCCAGGAGCGGCAAGTCATTGGGACCGCCGGGCAGGCGGGACAAACCATCGCCGGCGATCCTACAAAGTTCAAGCGCCAGCTCCCGGACGGATCTACCCACAAACCGCGCGCCCATACCTTCCTTGGGCACCGCTCGGCGCAGGACCTCGCGCTCGTCCATGCTCGCGTCCCGCACCAAGTTCCATGCCGCGCGCCGGGCTTCCCTGTCGTCAAGCAGGCCTCGCCACAACGCAGCCAACCCGGTTGCCATCGGCAGCGGGCCCGCGTCGGCACCACGCACCTCGATGTATTGCTTCAGCCGCACCTCGGGGAACAGCGTCGACAGATGGATGGTCCAGTCCCGCATGGTCGCGCGCTCTGCGCCCCACCCATCGCGTAGAAATCGACGAAACGTCATCCCGCCCGCGGGATGATAGACGTCGGCGGGACCATGGACGTCGGATCGAACCACGAAGAACATCGGGACATCCAGGGCCCACTCGACGTAGTGGCGAAAACCAAAATCGTCACGAAAAACGAATGGCAGCAATCCACAGCGATCCTCGTCCGTGTCCAACCAGGTCGCGGCCCGAAAACTTCTGTAACCATTCGGTCGCCCTTCACTGATTGACGACGCCGCGAACAACGCGGTCACGATCGATGTCACGCCAAAAGCGGTCCGCAACTTCTCGGCGGCGGTGGGCTGGTCGTCGTAGTCGAGGTTCGCTTGCACGGTCGCCGTTCGCTTCATCATGTGATGACCCAGACGACCGCGTGGCGGTAGAAAATCACGCATCATCCTGTAGCGACGCTTCGGCAGCCAGGGCAAGGAATCGATCCCGCTGAACGGTTCTAGTCCCACGCCCAGAAATCTGATTCCCAGGGCGCCCCCGACATCCTCCATCTCCCGAACGTGATGAAGCAGGTTCGCCCGACATTCCAAGGCGTTGACCAGTGCGGTCCCAGCGTGCTCTACCTGCCCACCTGGCTCGACGGTTATCTTTTCCTCTTGCCGCTCCAAAGCCAAGAGATGCCCGTCCTCTCGAATACCCTGGTAACCCCCGGCCTCAAGGCGACGGAGCAACTCCTCAATACCCGCCGGCCCGTCGAACGCAACGGGGCCCCCATTATCGCGAACGGCGATCTTCTCTTGCTCCACGCCGACCCGCCAGGCAGTCGCCGGCTTACCCGCCGCCTCGAAATAATCAACCAGGTCCTCCACGGACCCCACCGGCACCGGTTGGTCTTCGCTACTGACTGGGCCTGACATACATGTCCCCAACTCAGCATTTCCGGGGAACCGAAACCTAGCACCCCCCTCCCCTCCGTCAATCGCTCGATTGCCATCAACAACCACATTGATGATTCCGCAAAACCTCCCACACTCACCGCTGGAAAGTGGAACCAGGTCCTCTTTGGCGGATGCCCCGCCCGGCGTATACTTCGGACCTTCGCTCGGTCCCCGACCCGGGCACCGACGGAAGCCAGATGGCCCAGCTCTCGCAATTGTTGCTCTTCGACCCCGACCCCAGTGGCCTCGATACCCTTAGTTACGGATTCGAGAAGGACGGCTGCTCGGTCACCGCCACGGCCGATCCAGCCAAGGCGCGGGATCTGATCCTGGGCGCCAATCCCGCCTTGGTGGTGATCAACCTCGGCGACTCGGAAAAAATCGGCACTGGGCTGCTTCGGTCCACCACTTCGAATCCACGCACCCGGAATCTTCCCTGCGTGGCCATCGGTCGCGAAAGTCTTCGCCGGGCGGCGATGGATGCCGGTGCATTTGTGTTCCTGTCGACCCCCCTGTTCGTACGCGACGTCCTTGGCGCCTGCAGATTGGTCGCGGCCGCCTCCGTTCCAGGCAGCCGCCCTTCACCCGACACAGAGCTGTCGCTGAAACTGGCGGAACTGGATGGGTTGTATTTCCTTGTACGGTCCCTCGCGGTTGCCGGACGTTCGGCCGTAGTCGACCTTCAGGGCGCTACCAAACACGGTGAGCTGCGTTTTATCGACGGCACCTTGACCTCAGCCCAAATGGGGTCGGTCCAGGGCCTTCCCGCCCTGCATCAGATGTTGTTGTGGGAGGAGGCCTCGCTTCACTTCAAGTTCAAGAACGTGGTCAGGCGTGGCACCCCGCTGTCCATGAAAGGCAGCGAGGTCATCGAGGAGTGTGACCGATTTCTTCGAGATTTTGCCCACGAAGCAAAGGATCTCGGATCCGCCCGCACCGTCTACGCGACCGACGGAGACATCATCCACCCAACGGCTACACTGCCCAGCGAAGTCATTCCGGTCCTGAAGCTATTTGATGGTCAGCGCGACCTGGCGCAGGTGCTTGATGAAAGCCCCTTTCGGATCTTCGACACCTTGAAAATCATCAAGCGGTTTGTCGAAGGAGAAGCCATCCGTGCCAAGACACAGGCGCTTCCGAGGAGCGGCGAGATAGGACCCACGTTGAGCGGTCCCGGCGCCCTCGACTATTGGCTACAGAAACTGGCCCCCGCACTGGGCGCCGAGGTGGGTGTCGGTATACCTCGGCCTCCTTCCGAAGACCTGCATCGAAAAACCTCCAGCGGCGGACCCGGTGGAAGGCGCCAGAACGCCGGTTTCACCGGAACCGATACAAATTCGCGGCCCTCGTCACCTTTCGTTGCCGTCAGAGACGGACTCACCGGAGCGGACGAGAAAGCGACCTCCGGCGGTCGCACAAGAACCATCACGAGGAAGGAACACGTCCCCAAACCATCGGTTCCGGCGATCGCTCCAGAGGACATCGTCACACCCCCACCGGTGGTGCAGGCCGCCGCCACGCCGCCACCAGTAATGGAACCCGTCGCCACGCCGCCCCCAGTAATGCAACCCGTCGCCACGCCGCCACCAGTGATGCAATCCGTCTCCGCACCGCCACCAGTGATGCAGACTCCCGATACGCCTCCAGCCGCATTGCAAGCCACTGAAGCGGCATCGAAACCAGCTGTTGCAAGAGGTGAGATCAAGGTGGCGGTAGCGTCCTCACGTCAAACTGGATCCATGCCCGCGGAGGGTACCCCCTCTGTTCTTGTGGAGATCGGTCCCCTGCCGACCACTTTTTTGCCGCCCGGCGCCACCGAGCCGGTGCCTGGCGGCGAGAACCCAGCACCGCCTACGGTGATCGTCCAACACATGACACCGCCGCCAGTCGCGGCCGAGCGACAACGCAAGTACACCCCGACGCCGGGCATAGACGCGAAACGCAACCCGCGATCTCCAGCCGATAGCTTCAACGCTGTGGAGGCGGACTTCTTCGAACGTGAGGCTGACCTCTACAAGCGCGAATCCGTCGAGAACTTCGAGGATCTGGATGGTGCATCCCGAAGCGCCCGTCGACCGAACGGTCCCTCCCGCAAGGGCTGACGTGACTGGTTAGCGCCCTTAGCGCCCCGCCCAGACAAGATCCGCGCGGCCCATCGGTCCGGCGATCCGAAGAATGATGCGCCCGGAGCGTTCGCCCGCGAAATCATCTCCCTTACCGGCGGTACGTGGGAACCGGACCAAATAGGTCCTGGTAAAGGGAGTCTTCGCAGGGAAGAACTCTCGCTCGAAAATGTCTGGCAACTTCTCAATCTTCAGTTCGTCGGGAACAATTTCTCGACCCAACCCGTCAGCCAGCGTTACCCGCCAGGGCGAGTTCTTCTTTTCGAGATCATTCCAACGGTAGTTCGCGCTCTGCGCCGTCACGAGGAACTCGTACCCAGCCAGCGCGAATTCGCGCTGGGCGGCCCGCAGCCGTGTCCGATCGGCGTCGGCCAAAGAATACAATTCGGAGTAGTGCGCAACGAAGGCTTCGCGAAAATCCAGGCTCTTGTAGGTCGCCCATACTTCCAACGCGGATTCCACTGCGTGAACGACCGTCTCATGACGTGTCCAACGCTCGTAGACCTCGGGATAGTCCTCCGAACGGTAGTCACGCGGCACATCCGAAAAACTCACAACCGGGGGCTTCGGGGCCGTACACCCGCACGTGATCAATAGCGCCAAACACAACAACGACCAGGGTCCGTTGTGCGAATCCAACTTCCTGTCGGCGGGTTGACTCACCCGAAGTCCCGCTTTCGAAACAGCGTCACCACGGGCGCTTCTCGCTCCAGCGCTTCCCGTCCACCTTCCTCCCGATCCACCAAACCCACGACCAGCTTAACCTCCAAGCCGAACTCTCGGACCCGCGTTATCGCTTTCAGCGCCGATCCTCCGGTTGTCACAACGTCCTCCAAGATCGCGACAGGCATTCCCGGGCTCAGGGATTTCGCTCCCTCGATCCACTGACCCGTGCCGTGCCCCTTGGGCTCTTTACGCACGTAGAACGCAGCGAGTGCCCTCCCCGAAACGTAGCTGAGAGTGGAAACGGCTGAGGCCAGGGGATCAGCGCCCATCGTCAAGCCACCAATCGCCTCGACGGAGGGGGCCCGTTCCCGCAGCAGTCCCAGCATCAGCGAACCGACCAGGAAGTGACCCTCCGCCGTCAGAACGGTCTGCTTGCAGTCGATATAGAAATCACTCTTCTGACCCGAGGCCAGAGTGACCTCCCGGCGCTCGTAGGAAAGGCGCGCCATCTGCACAAGCAACCGCGCACGCTTCAACTCGAAAAGTTCATCGCCCAGAATTTCCACCATGGTGGCGACATTTGTACCACCGGGTGACCTCGAACAAAGCGGAGATTGCTTACACCCTGCTTACGCTGGCCAATCACGCTCACGCAAGCGGACCCGGCAGTGCGGGACCGCCTGGTTCGTGATTGCGGTCGTCGGCTCCGTGACTGGATCGGCTACTTACAGGCCATCAAGGATGTTGTCGTTGATGTCCCGCTTGCCGGGGATCCGCGCGCCAGTCTTTGGCGCCTCGGGCGTCGACGCCGAACCGCCTCTGGTCTTGGAACGCACCTTGGCTTGCCGCTCCTCGGCCACCTCGTTCCTCCTCTGTAGGGCTTCCGCGCGAATCTGCGCCCGCTCCGCATCGGTCTTTGCGGCCTTCAGCCGGTCATCCATATCCTTCGTGATGGCCGTAATCCGTTTCTCCAACTCGGCCTGGGCCGCCCTGGCGGCGGTACGATCCTGCTCGGCCTTCTTCTGGGCTTCGGCAATTTCTTGCCTGTTGGCCGCCTGAATCTTGTATACGATCACGCCGCCGACCAGCGCCAAGACCAGTGCCACGGCCGCTATCGCTTTTAGCGGTGACTTGCCGACGCGCGACTGAATCTCAAGCCGCATCTTTTGCTCACGCAGTTTCATCTCGCCATCGACCCGGGCCCGGCGGTCCGCGTCTTCGACCCGAAGATGCTCCTCGCGAATCTTGGCGGCCTTTTCTTCCTCGATCCGCCGCAGGCGATCCTCCTCGGCCAACCGACGGCTTTCCTCTTCCTCCCGCAGCCGCTTTTCCGCCACTTCCTTGGCGAGTCGCTCGGCCTCCACACGAGCGCGGGCATCATCCTGTTCGCGCTTTACGCGATCATCCTCGATGCCACGCAACTCTTTCAAAGCGACAAGAACAGAGTTCTCGCGGCGTTCGGACATCTGATCCCTTTCGCTCAAAGTTCTTCCTCTAAGGTGAAGGTGACGGTTGTCTCTAACATGAAACCCATTCGGCAGCTCATTTCATCTTCTTCAATAGGTCGTCGATCGCATCCGGTCTGTACGACGTGGTCTTGCTTGCATCCGGCTTTCCGGTCGACTTTGAGGCGAGCTTGGTCCCCTTCCCTCCGCGCGAGGCACGGCCACGATGCCCGCTGCTGGCCTTCGCGGACTTCCCGTTCACTGCCGTAGTTGCCGAAGCTCCCGTGGTGGACGTGGCGGCGGCTGCCATAGCCTCGGCATTCTGTTTTTTGGCCGCGACAGCCGCTTCTCGTTCAGCCTTGGCCGCTGCGACGGCGGCCAGGGCCATGGCAACCTTTCCTTCGGCTTCCGCTTTGACCTTCGCGATTGCTTCGGCTTTCGCGATATGAGCCTGGGTCTGACGGGTTTGGTGATTGACCATTGCGGCGACCAACCCAATCACCGAAATCAGCAACAGCCCTCCGGCAATCCACGCCGTCTTGACCGCCCAGTGACGCCTGTCACCGGGTAGCTCGAACTTTGGTAACACCACTGGTTGGCCCATTCTTTACCTGCCCTTCCTGGGGTCGGGGTCGGGGTGACGCTATTCTAGCTGGTTCCGCAACCGTTGAGCGTCGGTGTTGCGCAACGACTAATGCCGCCTATCACTGTATTCCGAACCCTCGTGGGCGGCCATCGAAAGAATCAGCCCTCGTCGGGTCCAGTCTGCCGGAGCGGCAGTGTAGCGCGCTTCCGTTGGGCGAGCTATCGTGCACCGACATGTCAGGCTTCGTGGATCTCCACGCCCACCACCTTTTTGCCATCGACGACGGTGCCCCCGACATCCAAGTCGCGATTCAAATGGTTACGACGGTCGCGGAGTTGGGGTTCTCGGATCTTTACGCAACGCCCCACCAGCGCTCGGGAATGTTCCTGCCCACCAGAGAGGAGATCGACGCCGCTCTCGGCCTGTTAAACGAGACGCTGCGCGGCACCGGAGGTCCCCACGTGGGGTTGGGCTTCGAGAATTTTTGGGACGACGTGCTGCTGCGCCGCATGGGCGAAAAGGCGATTCCCAGTTACGACGACGGATCGGCCTTCCTGTTCGAGGTGACCACCCAACTGATGCCCAGTGGAATCGAGAGCACCCTCTTCGATCTGCGGATCGCCGGCAAGCTACCCGTGATGGCGCATCCCGAGCGTTATCACGCGATCCAAACCAACATCGATCGAGCGGAGGTTCTGGGACGCACGGCCGCCTTGGTCGTCGATTTGGGGGCTCTCGACGGAGCCCATGGAAAGGCCGAAATGCGCTGTGCACGTCAGCTTCTTTCTGACGGCCTCGCGCACGCCGCCGCGACCGACATTCACAGCCCTGACGACGGGCGGTCGATTGCCGCTGGAATATCCTGGATTCGCAAGCACCTCGGCCCGGACACATTGCGAACGCTTCTTTGCGACAATCCCCGGCGCATTCTGGCGGGTGACCTCCCCGATCAAGGACGATGACTGCGGAGCAAGCGGCGTGAAGCTGGCTTGGAAGATTCTCGCCTCGGCCCTCGTGACGGCCGCGTGCGTCTACTATGCGCTTCACGGTGTCGACAAGACTCAGGCAATCGCCGAACTGCGCGCGCTGCCGACGATCGGTGCGTTGTTGTACCTCGTGACACTGGCCCTGACCCATTTGTTCCGTGCCTGGCGCTGGGAGTACCTGTTGAGGCCGGTGGGCGTATCGATTCCCCTGCGAAGGCTCTTACCGATCTCGTCAGTGGGCTTCATGGCCATCCTGGTGCTGCCGATGCGCCTGGGTGAGTTCGTGCGTCCCTACTATGTGGCGCGTGAGGGACACGTTCGCATGAGCACGGCTTTGGGCACCGTCGCGGTCGAAAGAATCATCGACGGCTTGATGATTTCGATTCTGTTCTTCGGCTCCTATTTGGTATCGGAGGGTGAGCTCTATCCTCGCGAATTGCGTGTCGCGGCGTGGCTATCCTTGGGGGCATTCCTGGGACTGACAACATTCCTGGCTCTGGCACTGCTGCAAACCGAGCTGACCATTCGTGTATTTCTCAAACTATCGCTGATGCGCGTCCTGGCCCCGTCGCGTGCCGACCGAATCGCCGACAAGATCCGTTCGATGATTTCCGGTTTCAGGGTGCTGACCGACGCTCGTAATTTCGGACGATTTCTGGGCCTAACGGTCGCGTACTGGGGCTCCAACGGGATTGGCATGTGGCTGCTCGCCCGGCAGATGAACCTACCGATTTCACTGGGAGCTGCCTTCACGACCATGGCCTTCACGGGCGTGGTGCTCAGTTTGCCCAACGCCCCGGGACTGGTCGGTCAGTTTCATGCCGGAATCAAGATGTCTCTGGGGGCCTACCTCCCGCTTGCCGTCGTCAACTCAAAGGGGTTTGCCTATTCGGTGGTTCTCCACGGCTTGCAGACCGTTTGGTACGTGGGGGTTGGGATCATCGCGCTGGCGGTTGTTTCAGGCGGACGAAGGGGATACCTGCGCGACGCGCTGAAGGCGTCGACAAGCGCCGCCGAGACTCCGGAAGTCGAGCCTGCCACATGACCTCGGCGAAGAGCATCCCAACGGCCATCGATCTGCGCAGCGACACGGTGACGCGACCGTCGGTGGGAATGCGGGCAGCCCTGGCGGCCGCGGAGGTCGGAGATGACGTTCTCGGTGATGATCCGACCGTTGATCGCCTGCAACGCCGAGTCGCCGCCCTCCTGGGTCAGCAAGCCTCCCTGTTCGTTCCGTCGGGCTCGATGGCCAATCAGATCGCGCTTCTGATTCACTGCCGACCGGGCGACGAGGTCATCGTCGGCGAAGGAGCGCATACCGCCTTTCACGAGGCCGGGGCCGCGTCCGCGATCGCGGGTGTTCAGTTGGTCACCGTCGGGCCGGGACGCGACGGCACGTTCACGGGAGAAGATGTCGCCGCCGCGACGAAGCTGGAAAGTCGACTGGCTCCCCCGACGCGCTTGGTTTGCGTCGAAAACACCCACAATCGCGGCGGCGGGATCGTGTGGTCCCAGGGCGATCTGGACGATGTGATTCAGACGGCGCGGGGGCGTGGACTTGCCCTACATCTGGACGGCGCCCGGTTGATGAATGCCGCGGTGGCCTGTGGCCGCTCGGCGGCGGAACTGGCGGCACCTTTTGACACTGTCGCGTTCGCGTTTTCGAAAGCGCTGGGTGCTCCGGTTGGATCCGTCATCGCTGGACGAATCTCCGACATCGAACACGCTGCTCGCCTGCGCAAGATGCTGGGCGGCGGCATGCGCCAGGTTGGGATTCTGGCGGCCGCCGCGTTGTGGGCATTGGACCACAACGTGGATCGGATTGCGGAAGATCACGCCAACGCGAGATTGCTCGCCGAACGCCTGGCGGATCTGGCGGGAGTATCCGTCAATCTGTCCCGCGTACAAACCAACATCGTGATGGCCGATCTCGGGGAATCCCTCCCACCTGCCGCGCATATCGTCGCGGCACTGGACGCGCAGGGGGTCAAGGTGCTCGCGTTCGCCCCGAGGCGAATCCGACTGGTGACCCACCTCGATGTCGATCGCCCCGCCTGTCAAGAAGCGGCGGATCGGATCGCGGACGTCCTGGCGCGCTTGCGGATCTGATCAGCCCGGGTCCAGTTCCACTAGGACCGCGCCCTCTTCGACAGATGCGCCCTGTTGGATCAGCACGGCGCTGACCCGTCCCGGGGCGGGTGATTCGACCGGCATCTCCATCTTCATCGATTCCAAGATCACCAGCGTCTGCCCCTCAATGACGGAGTCCCCAGGGGAGACTTCGATCTTCCAGACCGTGCCAGTCATGTGCGCGCGTACGCTGATAAGCATGTGCGGTTGGACAGTAGAAGCCAGTCCGCCGGATCGGTCAAGTCAAGACGCTGCTGCCCGCGGCTATCGCCGAATCTGAGCGAAGGAGGCGTTCATGTGAAACGCCAACTGGTCCTGCGGATAGCCGTGGGCCGTCCCCACCGGGCAGCGCACGCGGGCAACACACGATTCGCGACAAGACGTATCCAAGCGACGATGAGCGATGCAGCGGTCTGGCGCGAATCCCGTCCCCGATACCGCCACCCCCGGGCAGACAGGGATGCACGGCTGTGGGCAATCGACACAAGGCGCGGTGACTGCCGCCCCGGTTTGCAGAGACGCCGAGACGACAATCAGGGCCCGATAGGCCCACCATGGCCCAAAGACGGGGTGAATCTGAATACCAAGCGGCCCGGGCGCGGGCAGCCCAGCCGCGTGCCCCAGTCGCTGGAAAGGAAGCACGGGTCGCTCGTTCGCGAAGGGGTAAAGAATCCGAAAGGTTGTGGTGAGTTGCGATTCACCCTCGTGGTCAAGCACGGCGCTCCGAACCGCTTCGGCGACGCGGCCACGCGTGTACTGGTCCAGTGGATCTGGATCTCCGCCATCTGCGCTGCGCGCCGCTCGAAATAGAGAGAAGAACGACGAGCCGCCGTCTCCCACGAGCACGGCCCCAGCAGCGCCCGGCAGTAGAGTCGCCAGCGAGGGAATACCGACGCCAGCGCAGACAAAATCAAACGCGGTTTGACCTAACGGCAGGACGATGTGCAGTCCCTCGCGCGCCAAGCGGGCCCGCATGACGCTCAGGAAATCGGGCCCTCTATCCTTCACGGCGCTATCTTGCCCGAGGGCTCGAAAGGCTACCGGAGCGTAAACGGATACGGTGTGCTCAAGCCTTCGGACGGTGGGAAGGATGCCGTCTTTATAGCGTTCTCAACGCAGGTTCCCGTTGGGGTCCCCGCAAACTTTCCAGTGACTGTCGCACCCGACACCTTGCCACTCTTGGCGATCACGACGTTCACCATGGCAAGGCCCGGCACCTTAAACTGGGCATAACACGCCGACACCTTGGGTTTGACCCCGTTCATCCCAGCAACAACCGCCGCTTTCGCCAACGGGCCTCCGCCGCCACCCCCACCGCCCGCCTCGGTCTTCTTCCCCGGCGATGGTTCATCCTCCACTTTCGGTTTTGTCTTGCGACCGTTGAGGGCGCCTTCAAGCAAATCGTCCAAGGAACCTTTGACCGGCTTCGCCTTCTCGGGCTCGCTGGGCGTGGCCGACGCGGATGGAGCGCCGGCGACAGCACTGCCACCCGCACTCTTCGTCTCCCCTGTTCCTCCACCTTTCTTGTTACCTTTGCCCTTCTTGCCTTTCGCGCTGCCTTTGTCCGAAGCGCCCTTCTCAGGCGCCTTGTCGGAGGCCGCCGCCATTGCGGATCCCGCGCTGTCGCGGGGTGGCAGATCCCCTTCCTTCACGGGTTTGGACGAAGCGCCACCGGGTTCATCGCCCGTACCAGTTCCCGCCTTGGCCGCCGGAACGGGGGCCGGCGCAACCGGCGGAGGAGCCGCCTGTTCGACGATCACAGGCTTCCCCAGAATGCTGAAAGCCGCCACGCCCACTGCGATGAACATCACCGCGGCCAGTCCGATCAGAATGTAGATCCACTTGGGCGGACCGCTTGAGGACGGAAATGCCAACAAGACCGGCGCGGCGGGGGAAAAGGCTCCGAATGCCGGGAGATCGTCGTCGGCACTCCTCGATTCGGAGCCGAACAGCGGCATGCCACCGCCTGCCGGCGCTTTGAGCGTCGAGGCAGCCATCGCGCGGATGTCGATCAGGCCCGAACCCTCCGTCGAGGCGATCGCGCTGGGCTTGGCGGTCGCCGCGGGTGCAGCCAGCGACTGCAAATTCGAGAGTGAAAACAAGACCGAATTCTCACTTCGCTGCGCGGTCAAGTTCTCGACACGACCTCCGTCGTGCCGCCCCGCCGCCGTACCGTTCGAGCCCCGCGCACGTGTTCTACCCGACTCGGCGCGCGCCGCCACCGGCGCCACTGCTCCAAAAAGATCCGCGTTGTCCGTGCCGGCGGAAGAAGTCGCGGGCATCGAAAAGACGTCTTCCTCCGAGGCTGCGGGCGCGTGTGTCCGTCCGGACAAGCTACCCGCCCGCGCTGCCTCTTGGCCGGCCGCGCCCGCACCAAAAAAACCACCTGCTTCGGTGGCGCGTGGACCCGATGACTCCCCGATCACGGCCGTCCCGCTGTCGGAAAAAAGCTCACCTCCCACTGACACCGAAGGAGATCCCGCGACGTCCGCGAACTCCGGAACATCGGCCAACCTCAACCAGTCGGAGAAGCCCTCCTTCCAGGCATAGTTCTCGGAGCTGATCTCGTTCCGAGACAAACGCGCACGCACGTCGGCATCCGTCAAAGGTCCCACCTGATCGCCATCCACCACCAGGTGCCAAACAGCATCGGTCGGTACCTCCGGAGCGGAGGTAGCCGCTTCCGTGGTTCCTTTGACAACGATGATGTGGCTGCACTTCTTGCAGCGGATCTTAAAGACTTTTCCCCGAACCTTGTCGTCCGAGATCGAGTACTTCGTCGAGCAGGAATCGCAAACGATCTTCATTTCCGCCTCGTTGGGGCGCAGGCGCGGCCCGGGTGAACCGCAATCGGCCCAATGAAAGGGAGCATCATATAGCCAGCCCCCAAAGCACGCAAGCGTTTCCGGGCCGTTTCCAAAGCAATTCCAATGCTTAAGCCGTGGGGCAAGGATTCCGGGCGAATAGGGACCGCGGGACTGACGGCATCCTCACCGTCTGAGCTCGTCCCCCTCAAAGCGCTCGCTATCGAGCCCTTTTCATTGGGCGATTCACGCGACCTGAGCAGCGTTCGGGGTCCCAAACGGATTGTGGCGCACCAGGGTTGCGGTGCGGGCCGGACCAACCGACGCCACCCAAATCGGGATCCCGACCAAATCGGAAACCCGTTCAATGAACGCACGCGCGTTCGCCGGAAGTGACGCCTCCGCGAACTGGCCACCAGCAGCAAAGTCCGTTGTCTCGGGCCAGCCGGGGTGCTCCTCGTAAACCGGCCGAACCGCCGCCAGATCGTCGATATCAAGCGGCATCTCGTCTAAGTGCTGTCCTCCCGATTCGTATCCCGTACAAATCTTGATTGCGCTCATGCCGGCTAGAACGTCCAGCTTGGTCAGCGCCAATCCATCGATTCCGGAAATACGCACCGCGAGGCGTAAGGCAGGAATGTCCAGCCAACCGCAGCGACGCGGTCGCCCCGTCGTGGATCCGAATTCGGCGCCACGCTGTCTGAGTCGTTCGCCGACCTCGTCGTCAAGTTCCGTTGGAAAAGGTCCGAGGCCCACGCGGGTCACGTAGGCCTTTGCCAATCCCACGACCGCATTGATCGATCGGGGGGCGACTCCCAAGGCGGCGCAGGCGCCGCCCGCGGTCGTCGAGGATGATGTCACGTAGGGATATGTGCCATGGTCCACGTCCAACAAAACCCCCTGCCCCCCCTCGAACATCACATTCCGGCCCCGTTGGATCTCGGTGTGAACGACCCGAGAGGCGTCACCGACGAGGGGCCGGATCCGATCGGCCAGGGGCAAGATTGCGTCGACCACGTCGGCAATCGAGGGCCGGCGGCCGCCCAGGGCTTCGATCTCCGGCCCCATGTGCGCGATGCTCCGTTCCACCAGTTGTTTGAATCGAGAGGGCCGCATCAAATCCCCGACGCGAATTCCGGCGCGCGCCGCTTTGCTCTCGTACGTCGGACCGATCCCGCGTCGTGTGGTGCCGATCTTACGAGGCCCCTCCTCACGCAGGCGATCCAGTTCGCGGTGATACGGCATCGTCAAGTGCGCACGTTCGGCCACCAACAGGTTCTCGTCCCGCTCAAGAAATCCATGCTCGCGAAAGGTGCGAATTTCATCCAACAGCACGGCGGGATCGATCACCATCCCTTCACCGAGCACGCAGGTCACGTTCTTGCGCAGCACGCCCGAGGGAATCAGATGGGTGACGTATTTTTTTCCATCAACGACCAGGGTGTGCCCCGCGTTCGCGCCGCCCGCCCAACGCACGACGGTTTGTGCCGACTCCGTGAAGAGGTCGACGATCTTTCCCTTCCCCTCGTCCCCCCATTGCGCTCCGACAACAACAACGACCGGCATCTATTTCTTCCTTTGCCCTTTCTTTCGCGACGACGAGGTCCCGGATGATCGCCCCGCGTACACGATCGCACGATAACCCCAGCGGGCGGCAAACGCCGTGATTTCCGGGCCACTCATCGACACCAGCAACGGCGCCGCTCGCTGTCCCTTGGCGCGGAGTGAAGCCACCTCTTCCTGGGCTGCCTGATCGGCACCGACGACCAGAATCGGACCGTCGCCCCATGCCACATCAATGGTGGAGTCATCCATCCGCGCCTGGCGACTTTCCAAGGCCCCGGCGGCCGCTTCAACATCGACGGCGAATCCGACCGCGGGGTTGGGGCGTCCATAACGTCCAAGCAAATCGTCGTAGCGTCCGCCTTGCAAAACCGGCTCGGCGGCCCCCGCCACGAACGCCTGAAACCGAACGCCGGTGTAGTAGTCGAATCCACGCACCTCCGCGAGATCGATGTGCAGGCGCGCTGGAATCGACCGTGCCTCGACGGCCCGAACGATCGCCCGTAAATCCGAAATCGACCGTCGGATCTTGAGGCTGGGAGCCTCGCGCGCGGCCACCGCCAGCACGGAAGGATCTCCCGACAGATCGGGCAGCGCATGAAGAAAGCGCAGGATCGAAGGCGAGGTCGAAACACGCCCGCCGGCCCCGGGAGCGCGCAATGCCTGATCGATCCCAACGCGATCGCGTTTGGCGATCGCGGCGCGAACAGCCCGGGCGGCGGCGGCCGGTAGGTTCAGTTCCGCGAGGATCTCCCGCATGAGGCCCAGGTGGCCCAGGTCGATTGTCAGATCGAAATCGCGTGTGCCCAGTCCCGCCGCTGCCAAGGCAGCCACGCCCAGTGCGATCACCTCGGCATCTCCAGCGGGCGACGGAACACCGGCCAGTTCGACCCCGGCCTGAATCAACTCTCGCTGCGATCGGGCTCCCCGCTCCAATCGCAACACAGTTCCCTCGTAACAAAGACGGACAGGGCCGGTCTCGTCTCGAAAACGCGTCGCGATAAGACGCGCGATCTGCGGCGTAATGTCTGGTCGCAACGCCACCACCCGACCCGAACTGGGTTCGACGAACTTCAACGCCGCGGCGCGACCGTCACTGCCCAGGCCCAGGCCCAAGACGTCCTCGTATTCGAAGGCCGGCGTGATGACGCGCGCAAAACCCCAATCCTCGAAAACGCCGAGCAAAGCCTCAGCGATGCGGCGGCGGGCCGCGGTTGCACGCGGCGCGAAGTCACGCATCCCCGCGGGCAGGCGCAACGAGGGGGTGTCCAACATGGTCACTGACGGAGTTCCTTGGGCAGCGATGTCCGCCCGGTGGAGATGACTACTTGCGATTGACGGCGTTGCGAACCACGCCGCCCTTCAGAAACGACACGAAGACCTCGGCCAATTCGACCGCGACCTTCTCCTGCGCTTCCTTCGTCGACGCCCCCAGGTGGGGAACCGCGATCAGATTTTCATGCGCGAACAACGGCGACGGATCGGGCGGCTCTTTACCAAACACATCCAGAGCCGCGCCCGCGAGCTGCCCGGACGTGAGCGCCTCCAGCAAAGCATCCTCGTTCACGATCCCGCCGCGAGCAGCGTTGATCAAACAGGCACCCTTCTTCATCTTCGCCAGCATCGCGCTGTCGAACAGGTTCTTCGTGTCTTTGGTCATCGGAACGTGCAACGTCAGAAAATCGGAACGTTCGATCAGTTCATGAAACGTCACGTTCTCGACGCCCGCCGGCAGAACGGCGTCCGCGGACAAAACGGGATCATGCCCAATGACCCGCATCTTGAGGCCAATGCCGCGCTCGGCGACCTGGCGTCCGATGTTGCCAAGGCCCATCACGCCCAAGGTCTTGCCGGCCAGCTCCACGCCCATGAACTTCTTTTTTTCCCAAATTCCCTGGCGCATCAAAGCCGCGGCCTGTGGAATCTTGCGCGCCAACGCGAACAACAACCCCACCGCCAGTTCAGCCGCCGCCGTCGAGTTTCCGGCCGGCGTGTTGATGACCAGAATGTCCTTCGCCGTAGCGGCGGCGACATCAATGTTGTCCACACCGACACCAGCACGACCGATGATCCGTAGTTTTCCCGGATTGGCGAGAACCGCGGCCGTCACCTTCGACGCGGATCGCACGCCCAGACCATGGTAGTTGCCAACCACCGCGGCAAGTTCCTCTGGCTTCATGCCCGTCTTGACGTCAACCGAGAATCCGGCCTCCTGGAGAACGACAACGGCGCTCTTGGACATCTCATCGGCGATCAGCACGGAAATGGACTCAGACATGGTTCGTGTCTCCTCGATCGGGGAATGGGGCCTGACGAAGGAAGATCCCCGGGCCGGATGTCGGGCCCGTGGTCAGCAAATACTCCTTCATTGCGACCCAGGTTCTATTACATTCTGTGCCCGGGGCAAAGCCCATTCCCTTTGCTCGCGGCACCGAAAACACCCCGCCCTCTTCATGTCGCTAGCACAGTTCGCCGACGTCCATTTTGGATATCCGGGCACGGACATTCTGACCGGAGCCTCGCTGCTGATCCGCCCTGGCGATCGCTTGGCACTGGTGGGACCAAACGGAACGGGCAAGTCGACCGCTTTGCGACTTCTGGCGGGCGATCTGGCGGCCGATACGGGGGATGTACGCATCCTGGGTCGCGCGTCGGTGTCGTACCTGCGCCAGTCGCAAGAATTCGCGGGGCGAGGCAGCCTGCTGGATGCCTTGTTGGAACCGTTCGCGGAGCTACAAAAACTGCATGATCAGTTCACGACCATCGAGGCCCATCTGGGAAACGCCACACCAGCCGAACTGGAAAACTACGGCGAACTTCAAGAGCGGTATCTGCGCGAGGGCGGCTACGAAATCGAATCGCGGGTCAAACGTCTGACCGCGGATGTCGGCTTTTCGGAAGCGGATTTGTCCCGGGGCGTTGAGACGTTGTCGGGGGGAGAGCGCGGACGACTGGAGTTGGCCAAGGTACTTGTCAGGCAACCCGCGTTGCTGCTGCTGGACGAGCCGACCAACCACCTGGACCTGGCCGCCATCGAACGACTGGAAGCGTTTCTGGCTGAGTACCCGGGGGCGTTCGTTCTGGTGTCGCACGATCGCGCCTTCATTCGCGCCACCTGCAAAGAGATCGTGGAACTTGAGGGTGGAAAGTTCGTTCGCTACCCGTTCACCTACGACAAGTACGTCGTCGAGCGCGACGCACGCCTGGAACGCGCCCGGGCCGACTATGAGCGTCAGAAGAATCACGTCGACAAGACCGAGGACTTCATCCGCCGGAATCTGGCCGGCCAAAAAACCAAGCAGGCGCAAAGCCGGCGCAAGATGTTGGAGAAACTGGATCGTCTGGAGCGACCGGAGGACCACTGGCAGCACGCGGGTCACGTGGCGCTCAATTTCTCAACGGGCGGCGAACTGGGCGCCAAGGAAACCATTCGCGCGCCACTGATCACGGTCGGATACCCCAACTCACCCATTCTTCGCGACGTGAACGCGAACATCTACAGGGGTGAAAAGGTCGGAATCGTCGGACCAAACGGCGCGGGAAAATCCACTCTACTGAAGACCCTTCTCGGTGAGTTGCCGCCCCTGGCAGGCAAGGTCGAGGTCGGCACAGGCGTGCGCATCGGCTACTTCGATCAGACCCTGGGAAAACTGAACGAAGACGGATCGCTGATTGACGAAATCCGCAGCGTACGCGCCGATCTGACCCCAGATGTCGTCCGCACGTACCTGGCCAAGTTTCGTTTCTTCGGCGACGATCCGTTTCGAATCGTGCGCGGCCTGTCGGGCGGCGAGCGTAGTCGCCTGGCGATGGCGAAAATTCTCTTGTTTCCGCGCAATGTGCTGGTGCTGGACGAGCCGACCAATCATCTGGACATTCCGGCACGCGAAACCCTGGAACAGGCCCTCACAAGCTATGAGGGAACGCTGATCGTCGTCAGTCACGATCGCTATTTCCTGGACCGTGTCACCACGCGTTTGTTGGTGATCGAAGGGTCCCGCGTGGAAAGCCACCTGGGTAACTACTCCGACTGGCGTCGTCGGCGGCGCGAGGTCGAATGCGCCGACCGCGCGCGAATCAACAACCCCGTCGCTCCATCTCGTTCTCCAGTCGTGGCGCGGGTAGCGGCGCCACCTTCAAACACCCAGGTCGCTTCCGAGGCGACCGCGGCACGAACCGCGTCAAAGGAAAAAGAACGCGAACGCCGCCGTCTGGAACGACGGATCGAGACCCTGGAAGCCGACGTTGCCAAGTTGGAAACCGAACTGGCCGAAGTCCGTGCAGCCCTGACCAGCGACCACGCCGGGGACTGGCAGAAGCTTCATACCCTGGCCGACCGTGAACGCCATCTGGACGAATTGTTGGCTCGACGTATGTCGGAGTGGGAGGGCGCCAGTGCCGCTCTCACGCAAGCCGATTCGTAAGAATCTCCCGCCCGCGTCCGCGCTTTTTTTCCGCCTGACTTCCGCCTCCGCCCCCCTCAAGACGGGACGAGAGCGTGCCGATATCCTGAAGTGAGGATCCGGCATCCAAGGGAATGGATGCCTGGATTTTCTAAGCTACGCTGTAACAAGCGGGAGGTAACCGCATGAGGTTCGCAGGTCTTGGGTTGCTGTTCGTCGGACTGCTTTCCGGCGGGTGTGCGAGCCGAGCATTGCCAGCCGGCCCCGCCGTGCCGTTATCCGTGCGCGCTGACACCATCGCGATAGCGGGTGTGTGGGACGGCGTGGTTCGGGAAATCGTGGCGGAAGGAATCAGCGCCGGCGACAGCCGCGTGGAGAGACAGGAGTGGCACCTGCAGCAGAGCGGGCCCCGGGTCTCGGGTTACTACCTGGCCGCGCTGACCTACACGTCCGGTGATGGGCGGCCCTACGTCTGCAGCCGGCAGCCGAGCTTTTCAACGTTGGTTCGCTTCGACGTCAGCGGCCAGGTGCGGGGTGGAACGATTGATCTGGATGAGATCAACCAACGCACCTCCGAAGGGCGTTGTACACCGGGACAGAGGCCTTTGGCGCACTACCGCGCTCGGGTAGAGGGTGATGTCCTGACCTTGGTCGTCGCAGGCCAGCAGCAGACCCTGTATCGCAACCGAGGCAAGCCCGAGGTGAGTGAGTTGGTGGCTGCGGCCGCGGTGAACAGCGCCGACGAGCCCATGCTTCCGACGCTCAAGGGAGGTTCCAGCGTTTCGGGCGGCCCTTCCAGCACGTCGCCGGTCGATGTCAGCGGGGTGTGGATCTGGGAACACCGTGGAGAAATCCCTACCGGCGACGAGAAACAAGAACGAGAGGAGTGGCACGTCGATCAGGACGGCGATCGCCTGTCCGGCTACTACGACCGCGTCGTCCGCGAGATATCAACCGACGGGCACGCGTTCAGATGCAGCATGGAGATGCAGTTCCAAATCGCCACGCGGTACAAGTTTCGCGGCGAGGTCCGCGGCAACCAGTTGCTCATCTACGAAAGTTCATACGAGGTCCTTGAGCCGAGCGCATGCGACAACGGTAAGCGCCGCCTGGACGCGTACGAGGGAATGGCCAACGGAGATGAAGTGAGGCTGCTTTGGGGAGTCGGCGGCCAGGTTCTGAGACGCCCGCGCCCCGATGTCCCCACGCAACGATTCTAGTCCCGTCGAACAACATCGGGTTACCCTCCGCTTGTGGGCCTGGCCGCCCTGAGGTTCCCGGGGAAGGCCCAAGCCCGAGGCGGCCCTGCTGCGCCAGCCTGCTACTCCTCGTCATCGACCTCTTCGTGTCGCGCCGCCCGGCCGCTGGATGAGTCGAGGTCGAGTTCTTCCGCGAACATGTCGTCGAACAGGGCGTCAACGGCGCCCCCAATCGAATCGGCGCGGCGCATCTCTTCGCGCTCGAACTCCTCGAACGTGCGGTACATCGGCAGGTCGTTGTCGTTGCTCATTGGTCCCTCCTGAGTGGCGAACATGAATGGCTTGAGTCCAAGCACCTACATGTAAGGTTTAGTATCCCTTTGTCTCACTGGAGGCAATTTTTTTTCACTCCGATTCCGTTTCCGCGCCGCGTGATAGGTAGATTCCCGCGCCGTATGGCCCGGGTGATAGCCGTTGCGAATCAGAAAGGGGGCGTGGGTAAGACCACGACAGCGGTGAACCTTGCGGCGTCGCTGGCCACGGCCGAAAAACGGGTCCTGGTGGTGGACATGGATCCCCAGGGCAACGCCAGTTCGGGCCTTGGCTTTTCACGGGGTACCGCCAGCGAGGGGAGCATCTACGATGTTCTGCTGGGCGAGCAGCCCATCGCGGCGGTTATTCGAAAGACTGACCTTCCGCACCTGGATCTGGTTCCGTCGACCGCCGATCTGGCGGGCGGCGAGATTGAACTGGTCGCATTGGAAGGGCGCGAAACGCGGCTACGCGGCCCGATTGACGCTGTACGCGATCGCTACGACTTCATCCTGATCGATACCCCACCGTCGCTGGGATTGTTGACCTTGAATGCGCTATGCGCGGCGGATGGGGTACTGGTCCCGTTGCAGTGTGAATATTATGCTCTTGAGGGTTTGTCGGATTTGCGTTCGACGGTCGAACTGGTCGGGCGATCGCTGAACCCGGGATTGGGAATCGACGGTATCGTCCTGTGCATGGTGGACAGCCGCCAAAACCTGACCGAACAGGTGGCCAGCGAGGTGCGCACGCATTTCGCCGGCAAGGTCTACGCGACCACCGTGCCCCGAAACGTACGCCTTTCCGAGGCCCCGTCGTTCGGAAAGCCCGCGCTGCTTTACGACGTGAGTTCCAAAGGAGCGCGCAGCTACCTGGACCTGGCGCGGGAATTTCTGGCCCGCGAGGCCACCCGACTTTCCGACAGGACCGCTTTGCAGCCGCCGCCGGGAGCGTCCACATGAGTATCAAGCGCCGCGCATTGGGCCGCGGGTTGGCCGCGCTGATTCCCGCCGCCGCGGGTCCGACCTCCGCCTCTGAAACGCTGCCGGGGGACGCGACCGAGGCATCCCCTTCGCGAGCAGCCTCCACTCCGATGGGGGGTCGGCCGTTGGGTGAGGCGCGGGAGGGATTGCGCGTGGTTGGCATCGAGGAGGTTCACCCTGCCCGGTCGCAACCCCGGAAGACCTTCGACGACGCGAAGTTGGACGAACTGGCGGCATCGATTCGCACGCAAGGGCTGATCCAGCCTTTGGTCGTGCGTGTACGCGAGACCGGCGGCTACGAGATCATCGCCGGCGAACGCCGCTGGCGCGCGGCCCAACGCGCGGGCCTGCACACGATATCGATCGTCGTGCGCGAAATCGCGAATGCCCGTGCGTTCGAACTGGCGATGGTTGAGAACCTGCAACGCGAGGATCTGAATCCCATCGAGGAAGCCGAGGGCTTCGACCGACTGATTCGCGAATTCGGGTACACCCAGGAATCCCTGGCGGCGCGCGTCGGCAAGGATCGGACGACCGTAACCAACGCCATTCGCCTGCTGAAACTGCCCGCGGGCGTGCGCTCTCTGGTGATTGCCGGCCGCCTGTCAATGGGACATGCCCGGGCCATTCTGGGACTCGAATCATTGACGGCGACCCCGTCATCGCCGGGAGAGTCAACAAGATCGTCGGAAGGATCGGCGCCAGGATTGCCGACCGGATTGACCACGGACATCAGAGACCGGATGGAGCGACTTGGCCGTGTGGCCGCGACGCGCGACATGTCCGTACGTCAGGTCGAGGCGTTGGTGCGTCGCGAAAAATCCGGTGCGATAGGGACACCGGCCCCGGCTGAGCCCGCGAACTCCACCGTCTCGGGGCGCGATCTGGCGACCCGGCTGTCGCGGGCGTTGGGAACACGGGTCCGCGTGGTGGAATCCGGCGCGGGGCGTGGATACATTGAGGTCCACTATGCCTCGCTTGATCAGCTTGACGGCCTGCTCGCGAAGATACTGACATGACCGGGGAACATCTCCTGCGTCCTGCCGAGGCCCCGTCCCGTGCGCGCGCGGAATCAAGAGCGTCGCTGGAACTCAGGTACCGATCCGTGGGCGCATTCCTTTGCGCTTATTCCTCCCGCTTGTCGCGCGGCGAGCTGTTCCTTGAGGCCGAGAAACCCCTGTCGCCAGGAACTCGAACCACCCTGCGCCTGTTGGTACCGGGAGCCGCGCCGCTGGATGTCGAGGGAGTCGTCTCGTGGAACCGCATCATCGGCATCGGCCCCGGCCAGCCCTCCGGTATGGGAATCGCACTTTCGTCGTCTATTGAGGCCCATGGGTCGATCATCGACGAGCTTGCTGGTCGCTACGCAAGAATACGCATCCTGGTCGTTGGAGCCGCGCCCACTTCCCGCGCGGTCACCAGTCGCTATCTGCGATCGATCCTCGCCTGCGACGTGATTGAGGTAGTGCCACAACCGGCGGGCCCCGGGGCGTCCCCCGACGCGGGCTCCGGGCTTGGAGCAGAGATCGACAAGGAAATCGCCGTCGGCCTCGACCTTTGCACCATCGACCTGGATTCCGATCGGGTGGCGGGCGAAACCATCATTCGACGGATGAAGACAGGCAACGCGACATCCGATCTGCCGATCATCGCGATGGCGCAGTTTGAACGGGAACGTGCCAGTGCCGCGGCCCTGGGTGCGGACGAGGTTCTGACGACTCCCCCGTTGTTTTCCGAACTGAAGACCGCCGTGATTCACACGTTGTCGCAGCCCAGCGTCTGGGTGATCCGCTAGCCCCAATTACAAACGGCGGGCGGACGCCAGTGTGTTCGAAAGCAGCATAGCGATCGTCATCGGCCCCACCCCACCTGGAACCGGGGTGATGGCCCGGGCGCGCAGCGCGGCCGCGGCAAACTCCACATCGCCCACCAGTTTGCCGTCATCTCCGCGGTTCATCCCCACGTCGATGACCGTGGCGCCTGGTTTGATCCAGGCACCTTTGACCATTTGCGCTCGCCCGATCGCGGCGACAACAACGTCCGCCCGGCCCACCTTTTCAGGCAGATCTCGTGACCGCGAGTGGCAGATCGTCACCGTGGCGTCGGCCGATATCAGCAGCGCCGCCATCGGCTTGCCCACAATGTTCGACCGCCCGATGACAACCACGTCGGCCCCCGCAAGCGGCGTATGTGACTCATCGAGTAGGCGCATGACCCCCAACGGCGTACAAGCTACGAAGCGTGGCTCGCCCATCAACAAACGTCCCAGGTTGTCGGGATGAAACCCGTCGACATCTTTTTCGGGATCGATGGCCAACAAAATCCTGCGCGCATCAATCCCGGGGGGGAGCGGCAACTGGACCAGAATACCGTGAACCTCCGGATCGCGGTTCAATTGCTCGACCAGCGCCAGGAGGTTCTTCTCGGTCACGGTCGCGGGCAAACGGTGATCGAAGGTGCGAAAACCGACTTCGGCGCAGGCGGCGGTCTTGTTTCGCACGTAGACCTGCGAAGCCGCATTGTCCCCGGCCAGGACAACCGCCAGGCCCGGACGAATACCACGGGTTCCCAACTGGGCCACCTCTGCCGTCAAATCGGCGCGAATCCGTGCCGCGATCTGCTTCCCGTCGATGATTTCGGCCGCCATCCGTCTCGATATATCACGAGGCGCCCGATGCACGCGGAGATGGCCGCAACAGATCTTGCCGGTTGCCGATGCCTCGGTCGTGCTCGTCCAAAAACCCAACATTCCTACCATCGTCACGATCCTGACCACCTCGATGCTGGCCCTTCCATTTGCTCCTTCCACGTCGGCCGTTGCGGCGGTTCCAGACGTTGCGGACGTTGCTGCCGCGGGCCCCGCGCCGGGCGTTCCAGCCGCTGCACCCGCGCCAGGCGTTTCAGCCGGTTCACATGGGCCAGGCGTTTCAAGCGTTCCCGTCACTGTGAGCGCCCCGGTTGGTCGGGCCATGGTCGTCGTGCCGTTCCCGGCATCAATGCAGGTTCTGGCCGCGTCCCATGTCGGCATCGTGTCCTTGGTGGACGGTGTGCCGCGGGTGTTCGACCAACTTGGACGGCCGGTTCGAACCATCCCACCCCCCTCCCACACACACGAACGGGGACAGGCTCGGGCCGTCGGGCTCTCCGGGCCATCAGCGCCCCTTGTGCTGCCCGGTACGACCGCCGATTCAGGTTGGGTAGTGCCGTACGATCCAGACGACGTCGACTACCGAGACGACCCGCGTTTGGCCGATGAGGTTGGCGCGACCCGCAGATCTCGATCCCAAGATCGAAGCAAATCCGCCCCCGCGTCTGCTCCGGTGCGTGGTTTGGTCGTCGCGGGGGGCGGATACGCATGGATGGTCCGCGCTGACGGTCTGTGGAGGATTGATCTGGAGAATGGCGCCGCCGCTCGCGCGCTTGCTTCGACAGGCAACGGCATGCGCGCGGTGGCCGTCAGCCCTGACGGGGGCACGGTGGCCGCTGTCAACGCCACCGAACTGCTGCGATCGCGGGACGGCGGCACCACGTTCGATGTCCTAGGTTCGATCCCGACGGCCCCCGCGGCGGTCGCGGCCACGCGGACGGGCAACCTGTTCATTGTTGATCACTATGGCGTTCGCATGGTCCGCTCTGATCGCATCGAGATGGAACGCGTCGAGCTTCCAGGGGCACGCGACGTGGCCCCGTGTGCGGATGAAGCGATCGTCTTGGCGAACGGCGCGGTGTACACGATCTCGGATGCATCGATCTCGTTGCCGGTGAGGCCGATAGCAACCGCTCCGCCCGGCGCGGACCGGATTGCATGCCCACCGGCCGGTTCGCCGTGGTTCGCCTGGGGATTCGGACTGTGGACCAGCAACGATCGCGGGCGGTCATGGACGCCCCGGTCCGACCTTCCATCCGTGCCGATTCTGGACGTTGCGGTGACCAGCTTCACCGTCTGGATCGCGACCACTTCCGGCCTTGTCGGCCTGCCAATCGCTGGCTCGACGACGACGTTGGATCAATCGGCCGGGCACCGGCATTCATCATCGCCAACGTCGGCACCACCACCACCGCAAGGATTCGCGGACGCGACGTCCTTGCCGCTGCCTCGGCAGTGGTGGCGCACCGCCCTACCTCGAATCGACGTGTCTGTCACAAGCAGTCACGCGACCAGCACATCCGGTCAAACGACCGCGCGACGGGAGTTCTGCGCCTGGATTGTGGCGACGTTCACTCTTGATCGGCGCCAGCCCATCCCGCATCCGTCTGACGACGCCCGGGAGAACTCTCAGCGACGGGCCGTCCGCGAACAGACACGGGCCCTCCTGGCGGCCACCCCTTTCGTCCCGAACGATCCGCTCGCCGACGAGGAGCGGCGAGAGCTGGCCCGAATCCTAGAGGAGAAACCATGACCACCGTCTTTCCCTGTAAGCGATCGATTGTATTGTTGGCTGGCCTTCTGGCGATATCAGCACCGCTGCAAAGTCATGCCAACGAGGCTGAATCGCCTGCCCCCATCCACGTTCCACCTGCCGGCAGCGCCGCTTCGGCGCACGCCCCCCGCATCGCAGACACCCCGGTCGATGTGATCTGCAAAGCGGCGGTGGCAATGGCCCTGGCCGATCCGGAACGGGCACGCGGGTTTGTGAAACGCGCGCGCTTGGCGGGGTGGCTCCCCGAGGTTTCCTTCCGCGTTTATCGCCGGTTCGCCCGAACCGAGGGTCTGTCCTTCGACGACCCAGGCACGGGGACGGGAACGGTTGCCCCCGTGGACATCAGCGCCATCGATGACGTCAGATACGAGTGGCGGGCAACGTGGGACCTGTCTAGGATGGTATTCAATCCCGACGAATTGCAGGCGCATCACGAGGCCCTTCGCATGTCAGACGTCAGACGCGACATTCAGTCTTTGGTCATCCGCCTCTACTTTGAGCGGCGCCGCCTCGTGTCCGAGGAACGGCGGACGGGCGTCCCCGTGACCGACCTGGCCGGCGGCGAACGACGCTTCCTGCGGATTTCGGAAATTGAGGCGCAGCTTGACGCTTTGTCCGACGGGTCCTTCTCGCAGGGGTCATCCACGCGACCCGAGGCGGCGCAAGCACCGTGAGGGCGCGTCGCGACTCGCGACGCGAGCAGCGTCGGTCGGTCGAGGTCAATGCGACGATTTCGGTCGCCGGCCGGAACGTGGTCGCGCGCACCCGCGACATGTCGCGCTCGGGCATCTGCCTGGTCACCGAAACCGAAATTCCCCGGGACACGGAGCTACAGATCAAGCTGGTCCTTTCGCTAGGCACCGACACGATGTCCGAGCCCCTGCTGGTCACCGGGCGATCCATCTGGTGTACGCCCATGTTCGGCAAGTATCAGATCGGCGCCATGTTTGTGCAGTTGGACGCGGAACGACACCGCTTCCTGGATCTCTTCATGCGTTTTGTCGATGGAGACGTCAATCCCGTCGGCCACGAACCCGCATCCGACATTCCCGAACGCAAGGAGCGTCTGGAAGACAAGGACGATCCGTTCCGCCCCTAGCGCCGCCACCCCTGAACCGGCCGACGCCCAGGAGATCCCATGACAACAGCCGCAACCCCACGTCCGCAAGATCGACGACGGCAGTACACGCGGGTCCTCTTGCGGATGTCCGCCGAAATTCACCTCGGGGACACGTCGTTCACCGCCACGACTCGGGATCTCTCGGAGGGCGGTTGTGGACTGGAGCTCAAGCAGCTGTTGCCCGAAGGCGCCGAAATCACCCTCGGTCTGTTCTTGGTCGTGGATGATGTCGAAGAGGAAAGAAACCCTCCCCTGTGGGTCAAGGGACGGATCGCCTGGGCAGGGGAACTCGACGAAGGCGGATTCATCGCTGGCATTCGTTTCGAAGTGATCACCGAGCAGCAGAAGAAATGGATCGGCCAGGTTCTGTCGCACCTGACCCCGGGATCGCCCCTGCGCTAGTTGGACTTCAAGCGCCCGCGATGACCTGTTCGGCGACGCGCAAACCATCCAATGCCGCGCTGACGATCCCTCCCGCGTAGCCGGCCCCTTCACCCGCGGGAAACAGCCCCGACGCTCCGGGTGATTCCAGGGTCACGTCGTCCCGCACCAGGCGAACGGGAGAGCTGGTTCGCGTCTCCGCCGCAATCAGTAGCGCGTCGGGATGCAGAAAACGCCGCATCTTTTGCCCCACCCCGCGCAGACCTTCGCGCAGCGCCTGAACCACGAAAGGCGGAAACACATCGTCCATCGATGCCGCACACAAACCGGGTCTGTAGCTCGACTGGCCAAGCGCTGTGCTGGTCCGACCGGCCAGAAAGTCCTCAAGACGTTGTGCCGGTGCCACGAACCCGCCCCCGCCCAAGCGGAACGCCGCCTGTTCAATCTCGCGCTGAAACGTCACGCCCGCCAGGTGACCCTTGGCGTCCGGCCCGAAATCTCCCACGTCCACGGCGACCACGAAACCAGAGTTCGCGTATGGAGAGTCCCGCCTGGACAAGCTCATGCCGTTGACCACAACCCCATCCGGTTCGGTCGCGGTGGGAACGATCCAGCCCCCGGGACACATACAGAAACTGTAGACGCCCCGATCCGCACCCCGCGACGCCAGGTCGTAGTATGCCGGTGGCAACCCGGGATGCCCCGCCGCGGAGCCGTACTGGATCTCGTCTATCAATGCCTGCGGATGCTCGATGCGCACGCCGACCGCGAACGACTTTCGCTCCAGTGCCAGCCCCTGACTTTCTGCCCACCCATACACCGATCTTGCGGAATGTCCGACCGCCAGCACGACGACATCCGCGGCAATCTCGTCGCCACCTGGCAACTGGACCGCGCGCACACGGCCCCGGTCCAACCGAAGGCCCGTCGCTTCCGCCTCGAATCGATAGCTGACACCCAGGCCTTCGAGGTGTTCGCGCATCGCCGTCAGAACCTTCGGAAGGCGATTGGAACCAACGTGAGGCCGGGCGTCGATCTCGACATCGCTGGGAGCTCCAAATCTGACCAGATCCGCCAGAACTCCCGCCACGGCCCCCCTGTCCTTCGAGCGCGTGTACAGCTTGCCGTCCGAAAAAGTTCCCGCCCCTCCCTCGCCGAAACAATAGTTCGATTCTGGATTCAGCCGTCCCCGTGTCAGTTGAGCCAGATCGGCCCGTCGAGGCTGCACCGGTTTTCCACGCTCGAGAATGGTGACCGGCACCCCTACCGTCGCAAGCCGCAACGCCGCCCAAGTCCCCGCGGGGCCCGACCCCACCACCACCACCCGCTTGAGCGGCCGTCCAATCGGCCAGCCCGGCAACGGAACCACTGGCGCTTTCGCCACCTCCGGTTCGTTCTTACGAACGATCTCGCAGCGCAGGCGAAAGCCCAACGGTCTTCCCTTGCGCGCATCCAGGGACCGGCGCAACACACGCACCCCGACCGCGACGCCCGCGGGCCACCCAAGCGAGCGTTCCGCGAGACGCCCGAGGCGGTTGTCGACCTGATCGAATTCATCGATCGGGACAAACAGATCAACGAACGTCCCCATCACCCGTTCTGGGGCCAAGCCCCACCCGATGGCGAGCCACCAGACAATGCCGACCTCCGGCTTCGAAGTCCCGACATGTACGTGGGCGATCATCATAAATGCCGCACGAAAATCGTTGCCCACGGGAAAGCGTCGACGTCGCTGCTGTCGCTGCTGTCGTCGACGTCGTCGACGTCGTCGCTGTCGTCGCTGTCGTCGCTGTCGTCGCTGCCGTCGCTGCCGCCGCTGTGCCATGTGTCGACGCCGCCGTTACCGCTACCGCCCTCGCCGTCGTCCCCAGGACCTTGGCCGGAACGTCGATTTCGGTTCCCGCGGGTGGTCGATCCTCCAAAGCGGCGCAGCGATCGCCCTTGCGTCGAATCTCGAAGCGGTGGCCACTACGCACGATCAGGTCCGGTTGTTTCCAGACGACGGGATCGCGCATGGCCACTGTGACCGAATGATACGCCTCACGACAACAAGCGCCGCAGGCCTGGCAGTCGAGTTTTTCCTCCCAGCGCACGCACGCGCGATACGCCCCATTCGTTCGGCGTCCGTTCCCGTCAGGCCCAGCCGACTGCCGACAGCGCTCGACAGGATGCCCTCGCCCGCCGGTGTAGTCCCACGCGCAGGTCCCACAAACCCTGCCAGCCTCCGCGGGACTGGCGAACGGAAATCCCACGGGGTGTCGCGCGCCGGATTCCAGCCAAAATTCCGACCCGAAGTCTACCGCCGCGGACCGGTCCAAAATCGCTCGGGTGTCCGTCAGCGCGCGGACCAGAATGTCGATCCAGTTTCGCGATGCGGGACGTGTCACGGCGACGTGAGCCAGCGCGGCGGCCGGATCCGAGGGGGACACCAGTGGATCTCCCGCGATGGCGTCGTGATACGCGCGATATTCCGTGGTGGGCGCCATCAGCTCACGCAGTGCGTGTGGCTCGGCAAGATGAACCTGAATGCGCAAACACGCGTGCTCCTTCGCGGTATCGCGCGTATCGGTGTTTGAGAGTCCCCAGTCGGGGGCGGACCATCCGTCGGGCCCCTCACAAAGGCCGTGACACAGCTCGTGAAAAACGAGCTGCGCGACCGCATCGTCGGCATCAAGAATCTCGTCGACACCGATCAAGATCGCGCCACGACCGTCGCTACTGGCATAGGCCGAGGCAGCACGATCGACACGCCAGCCTATGGCTCGCGCCGCCGTCAGCCAGATGCGTTCAATTTGCGGTGTTGAAAGTGGACTCGCAAAACTGATCTGGTCCCGCATGTCGGCGTCGCGCATTTGTGTGGTGGTGTTTTGTTTGCATCACGCGCGCGTGCCGGGAATTTGCCTGGCATGCCTTGCGCTTCTTCAAGGATCGATGCAATCTAACCGATTCCTGGCGGGAAATTCCTCGGCCCCGGCGACAGTTGGCCCGAGAGACTTCATAAAGGCCCCGCCCTTCAAGACTCGTTCCAGCGAGGTGGCGAAGTGTCCATGGCGACCAGTCCTTTTCTCCAAGCGATAGCGTTCTGTACTGGTGCAGCACTGCTTCCGTGCCTGGCAACTGATGCCACCGCCGGGACCAGCGGTGGCGCAACCGACGGTGTCGCAACCGTTTCAGGCGCGGCCGGCGACGGAATGGTCGCTCCCGACCGACGCGCTGCCACAAAAGCAGCCGTCGAGATCCCCGACGTGGGATGTCTGGCCCGGACCGTGTGCGCCATCAAGGACAAGATTCGCTGGCAGACGCCCGCGTGGACGACCACGCAATGTCACACGATCGCCACTGCGGTCTCCACGGCCGCGAAGCGCTACAACCTCAGCCCCTCCCTGCTGCTGGCGGTCATGATCAACGAAAGCGACCTGAACGAAAAAGCCGAGCGCGTTTCCATGCGCGCCAACAAGGTCTACGCCAAGGATGGTGGTCTGATGGCGATCCGCTGCGTGCTCGATCGACGCAATCATTGTCTCAATGGCAATGTTCGAGGCGTCAGCTGGGCGGATATCATGAATCCCACCACCAACATTGACTTCGGTGCGCGCGAGTTGTCCTACTGGCGAAAAGGCGGGGCTGTCACCCGGACCATCGTCAAACTGAGAGATGCGAACGGTCATGTGCGTCCCGTATTGAAGTCCGTTCCTTGTCGCCACAAGGATCACGCGTACTGGGCCCACTACAACCATGGTCCCCACTACATCGCCGAAGGCTATCCCCGACACTATCCGCATCGCGTCGCGGTGCTCGACCACGCCGTGGCGACCGTCATGAACCTTGATGCACCGGAACTTCGCGGTGCACGCATCACGATTCACGATGCAGGCAAGCGCGAACGGACAGCCGACCGGCCTCTGGAGGCCCGGTACAAGAAGTTGTGTTCCCAGATTCAGTCGGTCGGAACCTGTTCGGCGGTCGCTCTCAACTGAAGA
>JANOJB010000061.1:0-9253 GCA_031407985.1 Pseudomonadota bacterium
AGATGATCGCGGAGATCGAGGGCCTAAGATCGCCATTGAAACGCTAGGGGTGCGCCAGGCGTATCAAGATCCTCAGCCCGGATGCCCCGGCCTCGTCGTGCGCTGCGCGCTTCGCGCGGCCGGTGGCATGGGCGCGGCGTAGAGGATCTGCCAGGCGCGCTCGAGGCGATTGCGGAGTTCGGCGTCGGGCACGCGGCAGAGGGCGTCCAACTGTTCCTCCGGTTCCACCTCGGACTTGGGATCGAGCTGTTCGAGCAGCGCGATGACCGCGAAGGAGTGCTGCGTGCGCGCTGCCCCGCGGCCGTACAGGCACCGCATGATCCTGGCCAGGGTGGCGCAGACGCTCATCTGCCCGTCGTGCAACTCACCCAGGAAGGCGCGCAACTCCCGGTCGGCGGCTCCGATTATCCAGGTCGAGCTGTCCTCCATGACCTCGAACAGCTGCGGCGGCGGTGGGCCCACGGGCTCCACCTCGTCCAGCGCGTGGCGCGCCTCGTGGGCCTCGACTGACTGGGCGTCCAGCTCGATCAGAGTGTCGAGCACCCGCGCCATGTCCGGAGTTTGCAGCCGTTCGTCGGCCTTCACGACCTCCTTGAGATCGGCCTCCAGGATCACGGGTCCCTCCCCGCGGCTGTCCTTGGTCGCCGGTTTCAGACTGTCCAGCCACGCGTCTCCCAGTACGAACCGCTCCGGCATGTCCTCGAACTGCAGACGGCCGTCGTGCAAACGCGCGCGCATCTCCTCCACCAGAGAATCGCGCTCGACCAGCGCTGCGCCCACCGCCGCCATCTCGGCGCCCAGGCGCTGGTCCAGGAACGCGCGCAGGTGCTTGAGGGCGGCCCGGTCGAACTCGTTCAGGCTGCGTGCCGCACGTTCGGTCCGGCTGGCACCGTAGGCCGCAGGTACGTCGCGCGCCAGAAACGCCTCGATGCGATCGAGCAAGACCACCGGGAGACCTTCGTCGGTGACGCCGGCCATCGCGAAGTCGACGGTCAGCGTGTCGACCCGCCGCAACCTCAGAACGTCCACCGTCCGCTCGCCGATACGCCAGGGAACACGCGCGATGATGTGGTGACTGAGAACCAGCGGGCGATCGCGCGGCCCGGGCCACATCTCGACCATGTAGGGTAGCCCGGCCCGGGTCAGCGCCTGGTTGACCGACTGGACCGCGGCCCGCACCGGTGGTTCGTCGGGCCAGACGCGGTCGAGCGTCTCGAACGATTTGGCGACGTCCGGCCAGCGCCGGGCTTGCTCCAACAACCGGCGCGCGGCCGGCCCCCCCTCGGTGCTATCCGGGTTCCCACGCTCGACCTGCCAGGCGGTCAGGCGGGTTTGCATCAGTGTCACCGCCGGATTCGGCCTATGGACGATCAGATAGGTGCCCACGCTTCCCAGCATGGCCACGATCGCGACCGCCGCCGCCGGCAGCAGCCAACGAGGAAGCGACATCCGCGGCGACGTCAAGGCGCCCGCTGGCGCCGCGCGCCCATACGCCTCCCGCGCCGTGCGCGTCAGGGCGACCAGGGACAGCGAGAAGCCCGCCACCAGCAACCATTGCCACGCGGGACCCGGTGCAACCACGGCCAGCGCCACCATCGCCAGCGTGCCGGCGCCGTCGAGGCCCAGCGCCACCGGATAGGCCCAACGCTTTCGCACGAACAGTCCTATCGCCAGCGCGATCACCAGCAGCTTCGCCATTGTAGCGGCCCACACCGGAAGCGGCTGGGACGCAACAATCGTCGTCGTCCCCCACATCACGGCGTGCACGACACCCAGTCGGTGAGCGCGGGAACTGAGCGCCCGCTCCTGAACGTCGGCGTCGTTTCGTTGCAGCTGCCGCTTCGTCTGAAGAACCTCCGAGCAGGGCCAGCAAACGGGGCCCACCTCGGACAGATGAGCCGTCGCTGGAACAAGCGGCGCTCCGCAGCGTGCGCACACTCCGTCAGAAGCGCCGGAAGGCGAAGAACTCATCCCTCGAACCAGAGTACTCCCCTCACCTCACTTCCGCGATCAAACGAAGCCTGGTCTCATTTCTGAGGATCATCGACGCCCTTCGGGGCAACGCCGCGTTCGGCCCTCCGATAGTCGTGCGTGATAACATGCCAATCATCGTGCGCGCGTCGGGCAAACTTACGCGGGGCTTCGACCCCACCGTCTATCCCGTAGAGGACAAGGTGGGCGAGGACATCCTGCAGCGCCTGATCATGGAACTGCTGCGGCCGCTCATCGACCGCTGGTTTCGGCAGCGACGCGTGCGGGCCTTGGTGGGGGCGGACCAGTTCATCTACTACCAGCAGCACACTCCGACCAGCCGCGTGTCCCCGGATATCTACGTGCTGCCGGGAGTGCACCCAGATACCCACGTTTCTGCCTGGAAGACCTGGGAGAAGGGCATCGTACCCAGCTTCGGCTTGGAGATCGTGTCCAAGGACTGGGAGAAGGATTACGAGGAGGCGCCAGGAAAATACGCGGCGATTGGCGTGCCCGAGTTGGTGATCTTCGATCCCGCTCCGCATCGCCACCGCGACGGCGTGGCGTGGCAGGTGTTTAGGAGTGTTCGGGGCCGACCGCTCCGGCGCGTCGAGGTCAGCCAAGGCGACAGAATCCGGTCCGGGGCGCTTGGGTGTTTCCTGAGGCAGGTGAGCAAGGGAGAGGCTGTTCGATTGAGACTGGGCGCGGGATCACGCGGCGACGATTTGTTCCCCACCGGGGAGGAATCCGAGCGCGCGGCAAAGGAAGCAGCCATCGTTGCTCGCGACGCTGCCCTTGAGCGCGTAATGGAGTTGGAAGCGAAACTCCGCGGGCGACCAGCGCGGCGCCGATAGTTTCGCGAGGGCGTGCCGCCGGCCAAGACCGCGATCAGATTCCTGCTGCACTCGCTTGCGAATGACTGGCTGCACGTGCTGTCCGACGACAAAGTGCAACTGGACTTCAAGCGGCCGTCGTCGGACGGCACCAAATCGGTCATGCTGGCGCCGCTGGCGCTGATCGCGCGCCGCCATCCGAGGCGGGCGGTGGGGACACCCGCGATGGCGAAGACTGGCTCAACTGAGATCGGACCGGACGGCGACCAAAATCCTGCCCCGTAGGCGGAGCTTCGTGCTTGCGGCGGGCGGCCAGTAGGGGGAATGTCGTGGGCTGCAGCGGGGTCCCGTATTTGCAACATGGCCGCGAAGTCCCTCACGATGCAGGTAGAACGAAGACGGAGGCGCGACAGATATGTCACACAGACGGTGGTTTTCAGCGATCCTCCTCCCAGGCCTCTTCGTCTGCGGGGCCTGCGGCAGCACCGGCCCATCAGGCCATCCCGGCTCTGGCGGTGTCGACGGGTCCGTTGATGTGCCAGCGGACAGCGCGGGCGCGAGTGGCGGTTCCGCAGGGGGGAGCATGGGAGCTGGTGGTCGTGACGCCGGGGGAGGCGGCTCGGGCGGACGTGGAGCCGGCGCGAGCGGCAGCAACGGCGGCATTGGCGGCAACGGCGGCAACGGCGGCAATGGCGGCAATGGCGGATCAAAAGGTTCGGGCGTCGATCTAACGTACTGCCCGGGGGAAATGCAGTGGTCGGGGTACACGCTTTGCGCCACCGACGCCGATTGTTCCGGCCATATGGCCTTCTGCAAAAGCGGGCCATACAGCACGACGTGCGGCACTTGCGCTCGCCCGACGAAATCGTGCGCCACCGACACCGACTGCACCAGCGGCGTCTGTGCTCCCTTCGCGAATCCTTGCCCCTGTTCGGGCGGGTTGTTCGAATGCGCCCCCGCGTGTACGGCCACGAGCTGTCCGTCTGACCAGCAGTGTGCGACCAGCGGCCACTGCGTTCCGCGACTGTGCACGAGCACCTGGACCTGTGAGGCGGGCTTTCGTTGCGATGTGGCCGCGACCGGTGCCGACACACATGGCTGCCAGCCTGTTCCTTGCGGCGGCGGGTATTCGTGTCCGGCAGGTTTCCTGTGCGGCGCCGACGCGGGCGCCTCGAAGGATCAGCATGGCTGTTCCATCGTCCATTGCGGCCAGCCCGGCGGCTACGTCTGTCCAACCAACGCGGACTGCTCTGCCAGCGCACTGGGTGCCGGCTGTGTCGTCAGGAAGTGCAAGGCCAGCGGTGACTGCCAGTGCGGAACGTGCCTCGGGGGCACATGCGCGAATCGTCCTGGCATCTGTCTGCCTCCGCCACCAGCGTGAGCCTTCCTCAGGAGAATCGATGATGACCAAACAATTGGGCCGCCTGTTTCTTTCGCTCGTTCTGAGTGTCACAGTCGCTTGCGGCGGAAATACCCGCACCTCGTCTCAGGACGCCGCGATGGGAAGCGGCGGACGAAGCAGCGGATCGGGCGGCGTGGCAATGGGAAGCGGTGGCGCGGCTCCTGGCGGTATTTCGGGTTCGACCGGGGGTGCGGGCGGCATCATCGGGGGTGGCGGTGCTGGAAGCGGGGGGCGGGAATCGGGCGGCGCGGGAACCGGCGGCGGCGTCGCGGGTGCGACAGGAAGCGGCGGCAGAGGTTCTGGCGGCGGCGCCGCAAGTGTCCCGTGTCCTGGAAGCCCCCCCGCGAACGGGAGCGCCTGCGTCGCGCCAGTTGGCGATGGCGGCCGCTGCACATGGGGTGACAGCGCGCGGCCCGATTGCAGGACCGTCGGCACATGCCTCGGCACCTGGAACATCGCCGCCCCAGCCGGGTATTGCGCGGGGCTCGATCCCGCGTGTCCGACCTCCGTGCCCGCCGCGTTCGCAATTTGCTCGGCGACGTCGCTGAAGTGCGTCTACTCCGCGACTCTCTGTTCGTGCATCCCGTGCAACAGTGATGGGTCCCCGGGCCCGCCGTTCATTCGCTGCAATGGCCAGCCTTTTGGTACCCCGGTTTGGGACTGCAACAGTCCGTCAGTGCTTTCTTCACCATGTCCAGTCGCAGTGCCAAATCGTGGAGCCGCGTGCAGCCTGCCGGCGACAACTGGCTGTCCGGCCGGTACATGCGGCGACCTGAATGTCGTTTGCAGCGGTGGCGTCTGGACCTGGAGCTACCCGCCGATCGCCTGTCCAGGCTGTATTCGCGAATGCGCGACCTGCGCCTCCCCAGGCACGCCGATTGCGACGCCCACCGGGGACCGACCGATCGCCGAGATCCGCCCTGGCGATCTCGTTTACAGCGTCGTCGGCGAAGCCATCCGTCCCGTGGTGGTGATTCGTGTTAGTCGCACTCCGGTCGTGAACCATCATGTCGTGCGGGTGACGACTGCGGACGGTCGAATCCTGGAAATCAGCGCTGGCCACCCGACGGCTGACGGCCGCCTGTTCGCGGATCTGCGCCAATCGGGTCTGCTGGACGGGCATCCGATCGATCGCATCGAGACCGTGCCCTATTCGTACACCGAGACCTACGACATCCTGCCCGCGTCCGAGAGCGGCGGTTACTTCGCGGCGGGCATGCTGATCGGAAGTACGCTCGCGCGATGACAATACGAAAAATCACATCCCGCTTGCCGTTGCTCGTGGTCGCGCTCGCCGGTGCTCTCGCCTGGGGATGTGGCGGCGGGACCGCTTCGACGAGGGATGCGGGGAGGGGAGACGTAGGAGGCACGACTTCTGATGGCGGCGGGGCCGGCAGCGGCGGCAGCGGCGGCAGCGGCGGCAGCGGGGCGGGCACGGGTGGCAACACAGGTGGCGGCGCTACGGGCAGCGGCGGCAGGATTGGTGGCAGCGGCGGCGCGGGGAGCGGGGGCAGCACCGGCGGCGGTGGTGCCGCCGGCCGTGGAACGGGCGGCGCGACCGGGGGCACCGGCAGTGGTGGTGCCGCGGGTTCGACCATTTGCGCGGCGAAGGCCATCAGCTCCGGGATGGGAGCTGTCTGCGCGTTGATGACCAACAACGGCGTGCGCTGCTGGGGTGTCAACGAATTCGGGCAGCTGGGTGACGGCACACAAACGAATCGTCTGACCGTTCCCGTGAACGATGTGATTGGCGGCGTGCGATCGGTTGCCGCTGGTGGTCAGCATACGTGCGTCGTCATGATGACCGGCGGCGTCCGTTGCTGGGGCAACAACCAGTACGGACAGCTCGGCGACGGAACGATGGTGAATCGCCTGAGCCCACCAGCCACCGACGTGTTGACCGGTATTCAGGCGGTTGCCACTGGGTTGGATCACACGTGTGTGTTGACCACGGCGGGGGGAGTGCGGTGCTGGGGCCGCGGGACCAACGGACAGATCGGAGACAACACCAGCGGGCTTACCGCGAACCATCTGACGCCGCCCACCACCGACGTCATCACGGACATCAAGGCCGTCGTTGCTGGCGGATCGTTCACGTGCGCGTTGACGACGGCAGGTGGGGTTCGCTGTTGGGGTTCGGGCGTGTATGGCCAACTTGGTGATCCCACGCTCGTGAATTGGAAGGTTCCACCGACCACCGACGCGCTCACCGGCGTGGCGCGCCTGGGCGTCGGGCTCGGTCACGCGTGCGCGGTCCTGACGACGGGAGGCTTGCGCTGTTGGGGCGACAACGTTTATGGCCAGGTCGGTGACGGGGTGCCGTCCGTCGGCGTGACATCGCCCAGTGCGGAAGTCTTGACTGGCGTCAGCGATGTCGCTGGCGGATCGGCGCACACGTGCGCCCTGACGACGGCCGGCGGTGTTCGCTGCTGGGGCGCCAACAGCACGGGACAACTGGGCGATGGCACGACCAACTCCCGTTCGACGCCCCCCGCAACGGACATTCTCACGTCCGTCCAAGCCATCTCGACGGCGCATCGTTCCGGTTCCGCCTGCGCGCTGATGACCACGGGCGCCGTCAGGTGTTGGGGCATGAATGCGTACGGCGAGCTCGGCGATGGAACGATGATGACCCGCGCCTTATCCCCGGCCCCGCCCGTCAGGGGACTCGAAGGTACCTGTCCCTAGGCGACCAGCTCCCGGCTACAGATCCAAACGCAGCAACTCACCGAGGGTGGTCGTGGCGTAGGCGTGGGTGCTGGTGCCGGCGATGCCGCCGATCGGGGCGAGGTCGGCCGCCATCAACTCGGACCCGTCCGGGTTGACCTTGCCGATGCTGCCGCAATCGCCGGCTTCGGAGGCCCAGATGGCGCCCCGAGCGGCCGGGCGCAGGCGGTACTCACAGGCGGCGTCACTGCAGCGGTCCGAGAAGCGTCTGCCGGTGGTCGGCGCCGCGATCGGGACATACTCGAGGCCGCCGAACCAATCATCGAAGTAGAGGTCGCCGCCATTCATGACGATGGAGGTCGGCACCGCGTACGCCAGCTTGAAGAATGTGGGGGTGGCGGGCAGCGTGCCCGCCAGCGACACGCGCTGGATGGTCTCGTCGCTGAACTCGGTGAAGAACAGTGCATCGGTGTTGGCCGCCAGCCCCCGCGGCGCGATGGTCGTGGACACCATCTGGACCGTGCCGCCCGCCGTCGGAACACGCGACACCACCTTGTCCGTGGCGAAGTACGCAAAGCCGCCCGCGACCGTGAACGGACCCGGCATGCCGGCCTGGGACGCCAGCATTGTGCCGGCTTGCCCGGTCGCGGTCAGGGGCGCGCGCATGATGGTGGTCTGTCCCGCGACGCGGACGTCGACCCAGTAGATGTTTTCGGTGTCGATGGCGGCCGCGACCGGCGACGCACCGGTGACCATCATCTCTGGCGTACCACCGGGCGTGGACACCGGCAGGCGCAGGATCCCGGTGCTGGTCACGAGATAGAAGTTCGCCGCGTCCATTTCCAGGCCAACCGTCCTCGGCAACCCCGTCGCCAGGACGGTCAGGCCGAATTGCAGCGGCCCGCGGTCGGTCGGGACCGGCGTCGACCCGAAGCCTATGAAGCAGGTGCCGTAGAAGTAGGGCGACGGGAGCGGTTCGAAGCCGCCCGTGCTGTCGGTGGGCCCGTCATTCCCTGTCGCGACGTCAGCGGGCCCGTCGGGCGGTGGTCCGTCGTTCCCGCCGGCGCTGCCATCCACGGGCGCCGGTGTACCACCGTCGCCCGACTTGCAACCGACGTACGTGAGTGCGGCCGCAAAACACACCGAACGAACCAGTCCCGAGCCCCGCAGCATCGCTGCCTCCTGTGCAAGAGATTAATGCACCACGCGCCGATTCTGGCAACCGGCCGAAGGCCTTGGTCGCCGATCAAGCCCCTTCGACCCAAGGAAAATCCCTTCGATTCGCTTGTAGGCAAGGCGCGCCTTCCGATGCCGCCGGCATTCGCGCCGCACGCGTCGCTACACCAGTTCCAACGGAAACGTGTCGACGTGTCGCGGAAGTTCATCGCGCGTCATCAGACCGTGGTCGAGCGCGTAGCTGGCCAGGGCCGCGCCTGGCAGCGCGAAGATCTTGTTCTGCTGGAGATATTCGCGCCCCATCGCCTTGCGGGTCGCGGCGGACAGTTCAACGATGGCTGGGGTGACTTCAGAACGCACCGCGCGCGCAAGCGCCGCTATCGCACGCGCTTGCTGATGCAGGTACTTGCTGGCCGAGGCGGGAAGGCGTTCCAACTCCAATAGAGCCTGGGATTGCCGACCGAGAATCAGGTCCCGCAAACCATAGGCGACGCGGTACGCGGGAAAGATCCGGGTGCGCCCCATCGAAGGCGGGTCCCACGTGTTCTCCGCGATCTCGCGGGCCAGCTCACCTTCGCGCAGCAACAGCGCCCAGTACATGTACTCCAGGCCCACGCTGGAAGCTCCGATCGAGTAGTCGATCCAGGATCCCGGCGAGATCGGTTTCTGAAAGTGTTCGAGCGGCGGGCGCATCCGGAGAACGTTGCGAAAAGCGAGCAGCGCGCGACGACCATGCTCGCGAACCTCCGACAGCGGTTTGCCAAGTGCGTAGCCAAGAATCGCGACCGACGCGAAATAGCGAGGATCCAGCGTGTCGCCATCGTCGAGGTGCTTGTGCGACGTGAGGTACGACGTAGCCACGTCGTACGTCGGCCCCGCCGCGATCCGCCTCTTTGGAAATTCGTCCGTCACGATGTGAAGAACCCGATGTCGTCAGCGAACACTGTGCCAGCCCGGTCGAAGACCGCCGGGGAGGGCGTCATCAATCGGCCGCTCGCGCTGTCCTCAAGGTCGCCCGAAAATGTCGGATAGTCCGCCCGCGCCTTTCACCTTCCGGTGGGCTCGGAGAATCGGTTCTTCCGCGAGGGCCAGATCCAGGGCGCGTTCGATGGTCTCCTGCTCGGTCTTCACCCCGAACAAACGCCTGGCCCTGTCGATCTTTGTTTGGTCCAGCTTGAGGTGTTTGTGTCGGATCGCCATGTTC
>JANOJB010000082.1:0-9291 GCA_031407985.1 Pseudomonadota bacterium
CGGGATGCGGGCAGGAGCCTCAGTGCTTCGTCGCCAGTCCCTTGCCTAGCTCCAGCAGAGATTCATTTCGGATTCCACCTCCCGTTTTCTCCGTTGGACTGCGCCCCAGGTCATGAAGGTCACATCATGGAGGTCCACCAACCTTGGTGGGGTCTTCGGTTAATCCACGCCAGGGCGCAGGGGGGCCAGGGTCGCCGGGAGCGGGAGAACGGCGGCGGCGAGGCCCGCGGCGCGGGCGGAAAGCTCGATGGAGCCGGGCTGCTTTGTGGTCCGGACGATGATCTGGGCCGATCCGTTGAAGGTGCTGCGGCTCCAGGCTGGGGCCGGCGGCAGGTCGAAGAGGCGCAGCTCGACACCCAGGTTGAGGCCGGCGGCGGTACCCCAGTTGGCGAGTGTGACGGCGACGGTGTTGGGGCCGCGCTGGAGCAGGGCTTTCACGTCGTACACCGACGGCGCGCGCGAGTCGCCGGTGGGCGCTACCTTTTTGCCGTTGATAAAGACGTTGCCCCCGCCGTCGATCTTGCCGAACCAGAGTTCGATGGCGTGGGTCGCGAGGTCGGCGACGGTGACGGTGAGCGTTGCGCGGAAGATCCCGCGCTCGCCGACGCCGAGAGGGCCGCTCGGGCGGCGGACGTCGGTGGTCTGCCATTGGGAGTCGTCGACACCGGGAGCGGCCTCTGGGATTTTCTCGGCGTAGGGGTCGGCAATCTTCTTCCAGCGCCAGCCCTCGATCGGACGGGCGCGCGTTGTGGGCGACCCGACGAAGACGTCCGGCTGGTGCGAGGTGGGATCGCCGTTGCCGACGCCGATGATACGGCCGGGGCCGGCCAGCGAAAACGCGACCGGGACATTGGCGTTGGGGACGACGCGGCCCTGGGCGTCGACGACAGCGACGGTGACGATCGCGACGTCTTCACCGTCGGCGCGCAAATCGGCGCGATCCGGCGTGAGCCGAACGGCGGACGGGGCTCCGGTGGTCTCGACGCGGGTCTCGGCGACGACGCTGCCGCCCCGATACGCGCGGGCGGCGAGGGTGCCGGGTGCGTACTTCACTTTCCACTTCGACTCTGAAAATGGCGCCAGCTTCTGGCGGCCCAGACTCTGGCCGTTCAGCAGAAGCTCGACCTCCTCGGCGTTACTGTACGCGCGGACGTCGATCTCCTTGCCCACCTGTTTTTGATCCGCGCCCAGCCAGTTCCAGTGCGGCAGCACGTGGACCATTGGCCGTTCGGTCCACCACGATTGATACAGCCAGAAGTTGTCCTTGGGGAAGCCGCAGGTGTCCAGGATGCCGAAGTGCGAGTTGATGCAGGGCCACTGATACGGGGTGGGCTCGCCGCGGTAGTCGAATCCCGTCCAGACAAATCCGCCCGACAGCCAGGGGCGCGTCCCGAAGAAACCCGCCCACTGCTTGGCGGTGTTGGACCAGTCGGTCTGGTTGTCGTCGTAGGCGCTCATGTAGCAACGCGCGGGATCGGTGGCGTAAATGCCGCGGGTGGTGATGGTGCTGCCCTGCTCGCTGCCGACGTTGGGCTGCTGCGGGTGCGCGGCGTGGTACGCGTCCATGCGATCCACGCCGATGCGGTAACTCCAGCCGCGGACCTCGATGACCTCGTTGATGCCGGCGCGGTCGTTGCCCGCGGTGGAGTTGTAGGTGACGGGGCGCGTGGGATCGAGGCGCTTGATGAGAGCTTGCATGGTGGCGGCCGTGCGCTTGCCCGAGGGTGTGCCCTGGGTCGTGAACTCCTCGTTGGCCAACGACCAGATGGCGACGCTGGCGTGGTTGCGGTCGCGCCGCACCAGACGCTCGAGGCGATCCAGGTTGGCGGCGTCGCTGCCGAGCAAGCGGCTTTCATCCATGACCAGGAGTCCGATGCGATCGGCGGCGTCGAGCAACTCGGGCGTGGGCGGGTTGTGGGCGCTGCGATACGCATTGCTCCCCATTTCCTTCAGCCGCTCGAGACGAAACGCCTGTAGGCGATCGGGCAAGGCGACGCCGACACCTGCGTGGTCCTGGTGGTTGCACGTACCGCGGATGACGTAGGGGCGGTCGTTGAGAAGGAACCCTCGTTTGGCGTCGAAGGCGAAGGTGCGCAGGCCGAACGCGGTGGCGACGCGATCGACGACGCGACCCGCGACCTCGACGGTGGTGACCAGCTGGTAGAGACGCGGATTTTCGGGCGACCACAGAATGGGGGCGGCGACGGTGGTCGAGCCGGTCACGTCGACGGTGGCGGCGGCGGCAACGCGGGCGGGCCGTCGGGTCGTGGCCACGGACTTGCCGTCGGGGCCGACGATGGTCCACACGACCGTGGCGTTCGTGGGAGTGGCCGCGGCGTTGGCGAGGCGGATCTCCATCGCAACCTTGGCCGGCTTGGCCAGCTTGGCCGCCTTGGCGGCACCATCGGGGACATTGTTCTTGAACGATCCGTGCACGAAGACGCCGTCGGGGGCGATGGCCAGTTGGCCGGTTTTGACCAGCCAGGTGTGACGGTAGATCCCTGCCCCTTCGTAGAACCAGCCTTCGGATTCCGTTGCATCGACCCGCACCGCCACGACGTTGCGTCCGCCGACTTCGGCGACGTCGGTGATGTCGTAACGAAACCCGCTGTAGCCGCTTTCGTGGCGGCCGACGAACCAGCCGTTCACGAAGACGGTCGCGTCGCGGTACACGCCGTCAAACTCCAGCCACAGGCGTCGGCCGGCGTCGGTAGCGGGCAGTTTGAACGTCCGGCGATACCAGGCGACGCTGTTTTCTGGGAAAGCGTCACCAATGGCCTTGAAGCCGTGCCCACCATCGGCGCGCTTATCGAAAGGCAGCTCGACGGCCCAATCGTGCGGGAGATCGACGCCGCGCCAGCTGGCATCGCTGAACGCGACGCTGGCCGGGCCCATGCCCGAGCCGGACTTCGCCAGGTTCTGGCCGCTGCCCCATTCATTGCCAAGGTGGAATCTCCACCCGAAATCCAGCAGCAAGCGCTCGCGGGTGGTGGGGGTGGTGCTGGCGGCGGGCGTGGCTGCCGCGGGCACGGCGGTCGGCGCGGCCAAAGCCAGGCGGCCCGGCACCTGCACCACAAGCAGGGCGGGGAGGATGTGGAAGAAGCGGTTCATTCGGCCCGATGCTGCCGTCGGCGGTCGACAAAGTCCACGTACTTCTTGGTGCCCGTGATAGCCCGAGTCGCAGTCGTCAATCGGATCTCGCCGTGGCACAACGCAAGACCCATCCGGTGCGCGAATACGAACCATCGATCCCGTCATCCCCATCGTCGCCCGCAGCGACGCGCCCACGTGCCCGGGTGATCGATCATGATCCGGAGTGCCCGTCTTCACGACCAACGAGCCTCGCCGCCGCGCCTGCTCTCGTTCAGGTTCCCGGCGAGCTCTCTTCCGAGGCGTTGCCCGCTTCGATGCGCAGGGGCTCGCGTTCCTGCTGGCGTTCGCGCGACGTGCTGGTGCAGGCCCGCACCATCGTCGCGCCCACGCGGGTCCACAGCGTGTGCCCGACGTCACCGACGATTTTCGGCGTCGGCCCCACGAATTTCGCCGAGGCGATGTTTCGGCCGGTCACGCCGCTGCGCACACGGATGATTGCGGTTTGACGAGCGCCCTCGCCCTTCAGCTCGCCCTCGACAAACACCGCCAGCTTCAATGCGATCGACATCTCGCGGTACTGGGCTTCGCTGTCGACCGGCAGCAGCGTCGCGGTGACGTTCAGGCGGCGCTTGCGCAGGGCGCGTACCACCGCGGCGCGCACAGGTTGATACGCGTCGTCGCCTTTGAACACGAAGACGGCGACCTTGCCCCGCGAACGAACGCCCGCCTTGTCGGCAACGTCCTTCAGCCACGATTGATCGGGCGGCATGCGCACCACCCTTGGCTGCGGGTACGGCATGCCCCAGCCCGCTTCGGCGGGGCCTGGCGATGAAAGCCAACCAACACCCAGCGCCAACGCCACGGCCCACCCGATCGCGCGTGGTGACAGGCGCAACATCGAACTGATTTTCGAACTGATTTTCGAACTCGAATCAGTGCACACCCCGGGACTCTTCTGGATCGCGTTCTTCACCCCTTCTTGGTTGCTTTCCTCGGGTCCAAATCGTCAGTCTTTTTGTAGGTAAAGGTGTGGCTGGTTGATCCGTTTTTGTAACGACTACGAAAACGGGTCAGAAAAGCGACGCGACCGATGTCGCTGCGAAAATCATGTCGATCTCGCCGCCGTGATTCCTGCATCGGCGCTCACGAAATTATCGACAGAAAGTCGAAAGACCAGCATCCGGACTGGGGATGACAACCGTCGGGGGATTGCCCGAGAAAGTTCGCTGTCGTGACCTCCTCGGCAGCCTCTGCCATCGCTTGAGGAAGCGATCCCAGCAATTGTCCGCCCGAGAACAGATGTAAAGTGCCCCGAAATGCAACCAAGGATTCGGGCTGAAAGACTTCTCTTCCCTCTTTTACTGAGCATCCTGCTGACAGATCCGCAGTCCGTCTCGGGCGCCGCGCGACCCGGATTGAAGCTGCCCGCGCTCGTCCCCTACTCGTGGAACAGCGTTCCGATCGTGGGAGGCGGCTTCGTGGATGGTTTTGTGTTCCATCCCACCGCGAAGGATGTCTTGTACGCCCGGACGGACATGGGTGGCGCGTATCGCAGGAATCCCGAGACCCGCCGCTGGGAACCGATGCTTGACTGGATTCCCTACCGGGATCTGAACCTCATGGGCGTCGAGAGCATTGCCGTGGATCCCTCGGATCCCAGCAAGGTCTACCTCGCGTGCGGCACGTACACGGCTCCTGATGTTCCCGACGGCGCGATCCTGCGGTCAGCGGATCAGGGCCGGACATTCCAGCGCGCCAACGTGCCCATCAAGTTTGGTGGCAACGAAGCCGGTCGTGGCAACGGCGAGCGCATGGGCGTCGATCCCAACGACGGCCGTATCCTTTTTCTGGGCACGCGTCACCGTGGCCTGTGGAAGAGCGTCGACGCCGCCGTCACATGGAACAGGGTGGACGGATTCCCTTCCGATGTCCTGGCACTGTCCGCCGAGGAAGCCAAGTTGCCCGCGTGGAGCGGCGGCGGCCGTAGCAGCATCGTCTTCGTCGTCTTCGATCCCGCCAGCGGCGCAAAGAGCCAGGCCAGCCAGACGATCTTCGTGGGCGTCTCGGTGATGGGCAGGCCGGGCCTCTACCGCAGCAATGATGGTGGCGTCACTTGGAAGGCGATTCCCGGACAGCCCACGCGGTACCGCCCCAACCATGCTGTCCTGGCTTCCGATGGGAACCTCTTCATCACCTACGGCACGGATCCCGGGCCCATGCAGATGGTGGATGGCGGTGTTTGGAAGCTGAACATCCGCAACGGCGCGTGGACCGACATCACGCCGGACAAGCCGAGCGCCGAACGGAAGTTCGGCTACGCCGCGGTCTCCGTCGACGCGAAAAATCCCAAGGTTGTGATTGCCAGTTCCTTCTACCGCCCCAAAGGGGAGGATGTCTTTCGCAGCACCGACGGCGGCGCCACCTGGAAGGGCGTGTTTGGGAGCGGCGGTATCCACGATTACAGCCTGGCGCCGTATGTCCGCGACACGGACATTCACTGGCTGTTCGACGTGGAGATCGATCCCGGCAATTCCGATCACGCGATGTTCACCACCGGCTATGGCGGCTGGGAAACGCACGATCTGACGAATCTCGACAAGAATCTGCCCACCCACTGGACCGTCATGAGCCCGGGCATCGAGGAGACCGTGGCGCTTGCTTTGTACAGTCCCACCAAGGGCGCTCATGTGGTCACGGCCGTCGGCGACTACTCGGGCTTCGTTCACTGGGATCTGGACAAGCCCGCGCCGGAAGGCACCCCGAAGCCGCCTTTTCTCGGAAATACCGACGACGCCAGCGGCGGCGATCTAAATCCGAACGTGATCGTGCGCGTCGGCCGCCCCCGGAAGGGCCTGGCGCTCGGCTACTCCCTGGATGGCGGGCGGACCTGGCACGAGCCCGCCACCGCGCCCAATCCCAAGGCCGAGCGAGGACACATCGCCGTGTCGTCCAACGGGAAGACGTGGGTGTGGACCCCGCAGGGGCAGATCCCCTACGTCACCACGGACAAGGGCGCGACTTGGACACCCTGCGCGGGTTTACCCAAGGACACGCGCGTGGTGGCCGATCGCGTGCATCCGAAGCGCTTCTACGGCATCGCTCTTTTCGACGGCAAACTCTTCGAGAGCGTCGACGGCGGCGCTCACTTCACCGAGCGCCCTCTGGTGCTGTCCGACGGACTGCCCAAACGTGGCGGAGCGGGGGACGACAACCGCAGCGATCGCGGGGATGATCGGGGTGGCCAGGATCGGATCTACGCGACCCCGGGGCGGCAGGGAGATCTGTGGTTGGCGGCCTTCAATGGCCTCTACCATGCGTCGGCGTCGTCAAAAACCAAGGGATTCGATCGGATGCCCGCCGTGGAAGAGATCCACGGCTTTGGCTTCGGCAAAGCGGCGCCCGGTGCCAAGGATCCCGCTCTCTATTTGGTGGGCACCGTGCAAGGACAGCGCGGCTTTTTTCGCTCCACGGACAGCGGCAAAACCTGGCTACGCATCAACGATGATCAGCACCAGTGGGGTCTGGTCCTGCACATCACGGGCGATCCCAAGAAGTTCGGTCGCGTCTATGTGGGCACCCACGGGCGCGGCACGTTCTACGGAGATCCGGTCGGCAAGTAGGACCTCCCTCCCCGTCAGGCGGCATCCCGCGCTTGACCCTAACCGCGATTGCGCGGCTATACTGTCCGCACCCCCATGCAACGGACACGCAGCAATTTGAGGGCGGTCCTGGCCTTAGGCTTGGTCTGCGCGACAGGAGCTCTGCTTGGATGCCCCGCCGGGAACGATTCGCCTCGCCCGGGAGGCAGCGGCGGTAGCGGCGGAGCACCGGTCACGGGCTCGTCCGGTGGGGCGACGCCAGCAGCGACAGGCGGCGCCGTGGGGACATCGACCGGCGGCAGCCTCGGCACATCGACGGGCGGCGGTGTCGGTACATCGACCGGCGGCAGCGTCGGTATATCGACCGGCGGCAGCGTCGGTACATCGACCGGCGGCGCGTCGGGCGGCGGGACGGGCGGCGCGGCCGGTTGCGCGGGCGGCACCACCCTGTGCACCGGCGTGTGCAAAAGCCTGATGTCCGACGGCGCGAACTGCGGCACCTGTGGCAAGGTTTGCGCGGCGGGGACGGTGTGTTCGCAGGGGTTGTGCGCAACAGGCGGATGCGCCGCTTCGCTGATGCTGTGCGGATCATCGTGCGTCGACATCATGGGCAGTCAGGCGAACTGCGGCGGTTGCGGCAAGGCCTGCCCCGCGGATCAATCGTGTTGGCAGGGCGCGTGTCGCTGCGCGACGGGGATGGCGGTGTGCGGCGGCACCTGCAAGGACGTCACGGCCAGCACCGTGAACTGCGGCACCTGCGGCACCATGTGCGCGACCGGTGCGACCTGCGTGATGGGCGTGTGCCAGTGCCCGACCGATCAAATTGCCTGTTCCGGCGCCTGCAAGGCGGTGAACACCGACGCGCAGAACTGCGGCAAGTGTGGAACCGTTTGCGCCTCGGGGACCAGTTGCCTGTACGGCGGATGTCTTGATCCCAGCAGCGTCGCTTGCAATCCGAAGGCTGAGGCAAACAGGACGTCCGCGGCCGCCGCGTCTATCAGCCTGGGGAAGTACTGGCTGAACAACAACCTGTGGGGCGCGTCCAGCGGATCGGGGTCGCAATCGCTTTGGTCGACCTGTCAGCAGGGCGATCTGGTCGGCTGGGGAACCAGTTGGAATTGGAGCGGGACCGCGAACCAGGTCAAGTCGTACACCAGCTCCGTGTTCGGCTGGCACTGGGGCTGGAAGGTCACGAACACCGGGATGCCGGTCCAGATCTCTTCGGGGAAGAAGATCAACTGCGGCTGGGATTTCACGGTGACCCAGTCGGGTGGGGCCATGAACGTCGCGTACGATATTTTCGCGCACACGCTGTCGAACGCCGGGACCAACGATGATCCCACCGACGAGATCATGATCTGGCTGTACGTCGCGGGCGGCGCCGGACCGATCGGCACCAAGCAAACCACCGTGATGGTGGCCGGAACGTCGTGGGACCTTTACCGCGGCGCCATCACGGATCAGGCGACCGGCAGGCTCCGCTGGAACGTGTTCTCGTACGTGCGCGTCGCTAATGCGACCACATCCGTCATGAACATCGTCGATTTCGCGAATGATCTGGTGACGCGCGGTTGGATGCAAAGCTCGAAATACATATCCAGCGTCCAGTCCGGGACCGAGGTGTTCACGGGAACCGGACAGTTGAACACGAACGGATACTACTGTCGGATTCAATGACCCCCCTGCATTTGAATCGGAGATTGCCCATGAAGTCGAAGTCGTCGAAGTCAACGAAGCTGATTGTTCTGGGCGTCGCGCTGGTCGCGGGCGCCGCTGTTATTGATGCGTGCACCCCGGCTGCGTCTCCCGGGACCGGCAACCCGGGCAGCGGCGGCAGTACGGCAACGCCCGGCAGCGGCGGCCGCACCGGAACGCCGGGCAGCGGTGGCAGCACGGTGACGCCTGGCAGCGGCGGCGGCACGGCAACGCCTGGCAGCGGCGGCGGTACGGTAACGCCCGGCAGCGGCGGCAGCACGATAACGCCCGGCAGCGGCGGCAGCACGGTAACGCCCGGCAGCGGCGGTGCGGCGGTGGTGGTGCAGAAGGCCTGCGCCACGAAGACCACGCCGATGAATCCAGCGCTGGTCGATTTCGAGAACTACAACGGCATGGTCACCGCCGACATGTACGGCACCGCCTTCGGCGGCGCGACGGTCAACGCGGGCACGGCGTACATAGGCCCGATGTCGTGGGGCGATGGATCGACGACCCCGACGTTGTCGATCCTGGCCGGCCGCCCGCCCGGCAACTGGGGTTTGTCGCAAACGGTGGTGCAAGCGGCGAAATGGGGAATGGGCGGCGGCTTCTGGATGGGGTGCGCGAACGCCAGCGCGTACAAAGGCATCACGTTCTGGGTGCGCGGATCGGTTCCCGATGCGAAATTCTCTTTCACCTTGAATATGGAGTCCACCCTGATGCCCGACGCTGCCAACCCGGCCGGTGGCGGAACCTGCGCCGGCACGACCGAGACGTGCAAGCCGGCGCAGAAGCTGGACATCCCGATCACGATGGACTGGACGCAGGTGAATATCCTCTGGGCCGACTTCACGCCGGGGCTGTCCGGGGCGACGACGGTTGCGCCGAACGGCGACAACATCGC
>JANOJB010000086.1:0-15446 GCA_031407985.1 Pseudomonadota bacterium
AAGGTGTCATCGGAAGCCTCGATTTTCGAGTCTAGCCGACCCGTCCCCGGAAGCGTAGCTGCGACCCCATCCGTGGCCTCGGACATCGGGTGAGTCTGCTGGTTCAAGAACGCCGCAACCGCTGACGGCGCGACTCGGATCGCGTTCAACACCCGCACGTGTGTGAGGCGTCCCTTCGCGCAGAGCCGGTACACGGTGATCGGCTTCACCCCGAGCCGCTCGGCAACATCCGCGACGTTGATCAGTCGCTCGGGCGGCCCTGTCGAACCCCACCATTCAGCACTTGACGCGGCTCGCCGGGTAGCAGCCGGGTAACAAACGGAGAGCGATTGGGAGCAAAATCTGGCGATTCCTGGAAAACGCCTCGCGTCTCGCTTTGAATGATTCCAACTTCTTGCAACCTCCGGACACGCTCTGGGACCGTTTCTTCGGTAGTTCCCAAGCTGAATGTCGCCGGTTCGACCCCGGTATCCCGCTCCATCGTAAGCAGCTGAAACGTCAATGGGAATTGGCTCCTTGGTCCAATCCCCCTGCATATCGGCGCTGCTGGGGGTCCCAGCAGGATGGATGGCATTCCTTCTGCTGGTTGCCGGCGGGGCTTCACCGGTCTGTCTGGCAGCTTCATTTCTGCATCGAGGACATGTTCTTGCTGGCGCTGAACCAGTACGGCAACCAGAACCATCGCGGTTCGTTCCTGAACGTGAACGCCGTGGCCAGTCACATCGAAGCGGGCCACCACTCCTGGGTTCGCAGCATTTGATCCCCGCCCCGATTCGCTGACGGCGAGATCCCGACGCGGCTATCTCGGGCGTCACCGCTGTGCGCCCACGGCCGCCACCCAAGACAACAGACGCTCGAAATCGACCGGCTTGCCGAGCACGTCTGCCGCGCCAGCGCTCATCGCGGACTCGGCGATGCCGTCGCCGCCATACGCGGTGATGACAAGGGCGGGGATCCTGTTGCCGAGGCTGCGAACAGCCCGGATGAGGTCGGCGCCGGTCGCGCCCGGCAAGTGGTAATCAGTGAGCAGGATGTCGGCTCTGTTCGCATCCATCCTCAGATGGACCAGCGCGTCCTCGGCCGAGGTTGCCACATCCACCTCGTGACCGGCGGTCGCGAGGATTTCGGCGATGTTCTCGGCCAAAGGAAGCTCATCGTCGACCACAAGGATCTTCATGGCCGTCTAATCATGGTCGGCTCCACCCTGACCAGAATCCCGGAAGGTGCCCGCCTGGACGCCGTGCCGCCGGAGCAGCCTGTGAAGGCTCTCGCGCTCAAGGCACGCCCGGTCGGCTGCCCGCGAAACGTTGCCGCCAAAAGCCTTGAGAAGGGCACTCAGGTACTCCCGCGATCCGCGATCCCGGGCCGAGGCCAGCGCCTCGCGATAGGAGAGCGCGGCCAGGTCCTCTTCCGATGGCGTACCTGGCGGCCGCGACGCTACCTGTTCGCCGACGGCCCGTTCGCGATGGCGATCGAGAGCCCGCCTCACCACCAGGCCGACGTCGTCTGGGTCGAACGGCTTTTGGATGTAGTCGTACGCGCCTTGCCGCATCGCTTCGACCGCGGACGGGATGGACCCGAATGCTGTCATCATGACCACCTCCGTCATCGGCCACTGCTCCTTGACGAGGCGAACCAGTTCGAAACCATCCAAACCCGGCATGCGCACATCGGTGAGTACGACCTCGAAGTGCTTCGTTTCGAGGTCGGTGCGTGCCGCCAGGCCGTCCGCGGCGAGAACCACATCGTGCTGAGGCGCCAGGATGTCGCGGAGGAGGGCCCGCATATTTTCCTTGTCATCGACGATGAGAATCCGACCCCGCGTCCCGGCCATCAGGCAGCCTCAGATTTCGTGGGCAGGGTCAGCCGAACGGTCGTTCCACGGTCGGTGGTCGACACCACGACCACGTCGCCGCCGTGGGCGCGCGCGATCGCCCGCGAGATCGCAAGGCCGAGCCCGCTGCCCGTGGCCTTGGTGGTAAAGAACGGCTCGAAGATCCGATCGCGCGCGGCCTGGCCTATTCCGGCGCCCGTATCGTGGACCTCGATGCTGACGGCGCCGGGGCCCGGCTGGTCGATCAGGATCGCGACGCGGCCCTCCGCGGCGCAGGCCTCCATGGCGTTGGCAACGAGGTTCGTTAAGACCTGTCGCAGCTTGGACTGGTCGCCTTCCGCCACGGCGTGGCCGTGGATCTCGACGGTCACGTTGGACGCCGTCCCCTTCACCCGCAGGCGGCCCAGCACGTCGTCGGCCAGCCCGCGGAGGTCGACCGGAGCCGTGTGCAAGACACCTCCGCGCGTGAGTTCCAGAAGTCCCTCGATAACCTGCTGACAACGCTCGGCCTCCTCTTCGATCGCGGCCAGCACCTTCGGGTCCACGGCGTCGGTACGGCGACGGAGCAGCTTTGCGTATCCCAAGATCACGCCGATGGGATTGTTGATCTCGTGGGCGATGCCAGCGGACATGCTCGCGAGCCCCACCAGGCGTTCTGTCTGGAGCAACTTCTTCTGGTGCTCCTTCATCGACCGCATCATTTCGTTAAACCGCCGGGAAAGACGACCGAGCTCGTCGTCGCGTTCGATAGCGATCTCGCTTTGGAGATCGCCGGCACCCACGCGAGAAGCGGCGGCGGAAAGCGCCGCGATGGGGCGCGCGATCGTGCGGTAAAGATAGAGACCGACGATCACGGCCGTCAGAAGCGCGAGAACGTGTGCGATGATCGTCAGGAGAATCACTCCATGCTGCGTGGCGCGCATGTGGCGATTCAGATCCTCCATCGACGCTTCTGCCTTGCGGGCGAGGGTCTCGGCTTCGTCCTGCGACTGGAAGGCCAGCGACATGATGCGATCGTGGCGGGCGATGAGGGCAGCCCGATTCCCGGATCGCACCAGGGGCAGGATCTGCGTTTCAAAAAGCTGCTCGATCTCCTTGCTGGCGCGCATGATCCGATCGACTTCGGTCTCCGCAGCGAGGCCACCTTGGCCTCGAACGGTTGCGGCGAGAGCTTCGAGCCGCTGGGTGGCTTCACGAAACAGCTTTGCGTGGGACTCGTTGACGATGATGATCGTGTGCGCGACGTGGGCGTACTGGTCCCGCACAGCGCTCGCCAGGCGGACGACGCCGCGGGCTCTCTCCTCGTCCTTCTTGAGGGCGTGGAGGCGCTCGTGGATGTCGAAGATCGACCAAAGGCAAGCCACCGAAACGAGGCCAATCATGAGGAGAATAGTCCCCAGCGCGAGAGCGAGCCGCCAGGCGATGCTCTGGCGACTGAGACTCTGAGCTGCGGGCGATCCGGCCACCGTCGGACTGTTTACCGCGTCTTTCTCGATCGCAGTGTGACTGAACCGGTTACAGCGCAGTTCCGCGCGTGCACCCCGACGTTCCCAGACAGTCGCACAACTGGCCCGATCGCGCTCTCGGATCGGAGCGAAAGCCAACCACGTGTGTGGCGCCTTCCTTCACGGCCTCCAGCGGCGCACCGAGCGAGGCCGCGGTTCGGGCAGTGTCCGGGTTTGAGCGCGGCCCCCTGTGACCATGCAGGTTACAGTTTCCGACCCAGACTCTTGACGATTACGAAACACGCTATTTACCGTCGCCGGTGTAAATAACCGGGGCACGTATCACGGAAAGCTCAAACTCAGGGGGATGATCATCATGCACAAGAGAGACAGGGCCACGGCAAGAATCGTATCGATTGCAGTAGCGCTGCTGCTGGTGGCAGCGGCGGCCACGGCGCGAGCGGATGCGAAGGTTCCTTCCGCTCCCGACGATTACTTCGCCATCGCGAAGCAGTATCGCGAGAAGGCCGAGACGTACAAGAAGGAGGCCAAGGAGCACCGCGATATGGCGGAGGCGGCCAAAAAGAGCCCCGCAAACGCCCACGAGGCGCACGGTCAGAAGGACCCGAGCGTCGGGAAGATGGTCAAACACTGCAACGCCATCGCGACGAAGGCCGATGCCCTCGCGGTCGCTAACGAGAAAGCGGCCGACTTCTACGAATTGCGTGGGAAAGAGATCAAGGGCAAGTAGCAAGACAGCTGTGACGCTCGCGGGGGAGTGGGATCAATGCGCCCGTTCTCCCGGAGCGATGCCTCAAGTCAGATCGCGCGCGACGGCCGCGATCGCCTTCAGTCAACCGGGCCCCCAACTGGTACCGTCTCTCCATCGTGCGCGACCGCGACGGACCATCCGAGTTCAGCATGGATCGATCCCGCCAGCGCGGCCGCGGCGGGGCCCTCCGCGTGAACGACGTAAGTCCGTCTGGGCGGTCGGCGGAACCCCCGTAGCCAGCGCAGGATCTCCCGCCGGTCAGCGTGCGCCGACAGGCCGTCAATCGTCTCTACCCGCGCGCGCACCGGGATCATTTCGCCGTGGATCTTGAGCGCCGCCGCTCCGTCCTGCAGCGCGCGCCCGCGCGTCCCCTCCGCCTGATAGCCGACAAGGAGAACGGTGTTCCGGTGGTCGGGCAACCGCTGCTTGAGGTGGTGCAGAACACGCCCCCCGGTCGCCATCCCGCTACCGGCGATGATGACCAACGGACCGGCGACGCCGTTCAACCGCTTCGATTCCTGCGCGGTCTTGAGCACATGGTACTTCTGGCAGCAGAGCGGACAGCGCTTTTCGTCCATGAGCGTCGTCATCTCGATGTCGTGGTCTTCGGGATGGCGGCAGTACAGATCCGTGACGGCCGCGGCGAGCGGACTGTCGATGTAGACGGATACGAGCGGGATGCGCCGCGCATTCTCGAGCTTGCGCAGCGTCCAGATGAGTTCCTGGGTCCGACCCACGGCGAACGAGGGGACGATGACCGCGCCCCCGCGATGGGCGGTCTCCGTGATGATGCGGGCCAGATCCGCCGACGGGTGGGGTGCGTGCTCGCGATCGCCGTAGGTCCCCTCGACGAGAAGCACGTCCGCCTCGGGCACAAGCTCTGGATCGCGAATGATCGGCCGGTCCCAGCGTCCTAGGTCGCCCGAGAACACGAGTCGGGACGGCGCAGGCGTGCCGACGCCCAACGACAGGTCGACCGTCGCCGACCCGAGAATGTGCCCTGCGCGCCGGAACTTGACCTCGGTCCCCGGCGCAATCGAGAACGGCTGCCCGTAGCCGTGGTCCCACAGAAGGCCAAGCGCTCGCTCCGCGTCCGCGGTCGTGTAGAGCGGCAACGCCGGAGCGTGCTTGGTGTAGCCGTGGCGATTGGCGCGGGCAGCGTCCTCCTCCTGGATGTGCGCGGAGTCGCGGAGCAGGAGGGCCAGGAGGTCGGCCGTCCCCGGCGTGCAGTGGACCGGGGCGGCGAAGCCGTTCTTCGCGAGGAGCGGCAGGTAGCCAGAGTGATCGAGGTGAGCATGACTCAAGACCACGGCGTCCAGGCGAGTCGCCGCCGCTGGGAGGGGCTCCCAGTTGCGGAGCCGAAGTCGCTTCAATCCCTGGAAAAGCCCACAGTCGAGCAGGATGCGCTGGTCGCCCCACGAGACGAGGTGCTTCGAGCCGGTAACGGTCCCAGCTGCCCCGAGAAAGGTGAGCGTGGCGGGAGGCGATCCGCTCATGGCGCCGTCCTGCGCGCGGTCGTGCTGCGCATGTCGACACCGGGAACCTGGTGATCGCGGCAGCACGCGGGCAGCTCGTCGCGCAGTCGGCGTAGAGCTTCGGCGGCCTTGGACAAGAAGTCGGGGCTGCTCTCGACGAAATTGCGGCGCGGGTGATCCCGCCACGCATCCTCGATGCGGCGATCGATCTCCGCCGCCTGTAAGGCGGGCTCGGTTCTAAGGCTGTTGCTGTGGTCGTACCCAAGTTCCGCGGACGGTGTCCGCAGGTGGATGACGGCGTCGTAACGGCCGATCTCGGCCGAAAGCACGCTGCCGACCTCAGCCAGCATCTGCTCGGGGGGGCCCGGCCAATACGCGAGGCCATCCAGAGTCCCGCGATCACAGAGCGTGATCGCGGGAGTGCCCTCGGGACCGACGAGAAGCTCAAGCTGGCGCTGCACGTGGAAGATGGCGCGCTGGGCCGCCTGCCGCGAGGACGGCGACTCCTCTCGCGGGAAGCCGCCCCCGAAAAGAATGCTGGCCGCCTCCGGCAGGACCCGCACGTGCTTACAGAAATACCTGCGAACGAGTTCGAGCACGGCGGTTTTCCCCGCGCCCGGTCCGCCCGTGAGGACGATCCGGCGCCCGGGGTGGGGCGCTTCACACGCGCAGGACGAGATCATCGAACGCGCACCTCTCCCATCATTCCGCCTTCCGCATGCTCCAGGATGTGACAGTGGTAAAGCCATTCGCCCGCTGCCCCTTCGTGGGTCGCGAAATCGACGACCAGCTCGACCGTCGAGAGTGCCGGGATGTTGATGGTGTCCTTCCATTCCACATTGTCGGCGGCGCGGCGTCGCTGGAAGGCGAAGCCGTGCAAGTGGAATGGGTGGTCCATCTCGCTCTCGTTCCTCACCGTCCAGAGCTGGCGCGTGCCAAGAACCGCATCGATGGGTGGCACGTTCGGGAACACCTGACCATTGATCGTGAACTGCCAGCGGTGGTGGGCCATTCGTTCGCCGAGGCGCAGCGTCTGTCTGACCGGAGGCGATGCGAGGACTTCGATCCCGCGCAAGGCCGCTGGGAGAGGCAAGGGTGTCACGGCCGGGGCGTCCGAGGGGTTGAAACGAACGAGATCGATCTCCTCCCCCAAACCGGCGCCAATCGCGCGCTCGAAGGGGAGCACCTTCAACGTCGCGCCCGACGACGTCTCCAACAAAAAATCTAGCCGCTCGCCTGGAACCAACAGGATTGAATCGACTGTCCGAGGCACCGACAGTAGACCGCCGTCCGATCCGATCTGGACCAAGGTCCCACCTTCAAGCCGCAGGTTGAAGAAGCGGGCGACGGCGGCGTTTAGGATGCGCAATCGAACTCGTTCGCCGCGCGTGACGGGGAACGCTCCATTCGAGGGCTGTCCGTTGACGAGTAGGAGGTTGCCTTCGCGGCCCATCATCATGGCGCGCATGTCCAAGCGATCGTCGACGGCGCCGGTGGCGGGATCGACAAGAACGTCGTCGAGGACCAACACGTGGTCGGCGGCAACGTCAAGATTGGGCTCGCCGGGATCGCGCACAACGATCGCGCCGTAAAGGCCCTTTTCGACCTGGATGTCGGAGCGGATGTGCGGGTGATACCAGAAGGTACCGTCGTCGGGCACGACGAAGCGATAGTCGAAGGTTCCGCCAGGTGGGATCGGTTGCAGCAGCCTCCCCGCGCCGTCCATGTCGTTCGGGACGCGTAGGCCGTGCCAGTGAATCGTCGTCGACTCAGGGAGGTCGTTCCTGAAGTGAATGATGACCTGGTCGCCCTTGTGGGCCTCGATCGTCGGACCCGGGATCGATCCGTTGAACGCCCAGACCGCCGCCGGCTTCCCCGCGAGATAAGCGTGTTCCGCTGGAGCGGCGGTGAGGCTCACCTCGACGATACCCGGGTCGGGGCTCAGATCCTGTGCGACCGGCGGCACTGCGGAATCGGCACGGGCCGCCGGCCGAATCAGCGTTGGGGCGGGCGGCAAGTTCGCGTGCCCTCCGTGAGCACCGCCGGCCATGCAGCCCGAAACAATCGCGACGAGCGCGGCAGCTGTGAAGGCGACTCTCATGAGCGTGAAACACAGCAAGCGCGGCGCCAATCGATGGGGTGCGGGCTCATCGATTGAAAGCACGCATTTGCTGCGTCACCGCAAACCGGACGCGTAGGACCTGCGTATCGCGCCAAGACCCATGGTAACCAGCGCAGGGTTACGCTCGAAGGTCTATCCGAACGTCCCCTCGACGTATCCGATGGGGATCAGCCCCGGAAGCGTCTCGACCCGACCGAGTCGCAGGCCGGTCGCCACGAGGGACTGCTGAAGCGACCGAACGGTGAAGCGTCGGTACCCAGTCACGAGATCGAGCATGGGCGGAAGCGGGCGCCCAAGCGGCCGCAGCGAGAGGTCGTACTTGCGCGCGTGCCGTTCCCAGTAACCGCGGTCCTCGTCTCTCGTTCGTGGCACGTCGTTGCTCCGTCTATCTCGCGTCGGCGCGGTGCCCGGCTCCCCCTCACCGACCGGGATCAGAACGCGAGCCGTTTGGCTGAGCCCCGAATAGCAGCGGGATGACCGCGAACGGGATCTCCGCCCGGCGCGTTGTGAACCTGACCGTCCCGATCCCCACAACCCTCATCGCCTTTTGCCTTCCGCAAAACGACTGAGTTTCAGGCCCGTCCCCGCCGCCGTCAGGACGGGCTACGACGAGGCGATACAAATGATCTCCGATCTCTCATAGCCACCCTCCCTGAAACCCTGCTCTCCGAAGTCCGTTCGAGATGTACCGGCACTTTCGCGTCAGCTCCCACAGCAATCCGCTGCGATAGTTCTCGATCATCAAAATGATGGGGCCCTGGTTGATCCCGTAATGCCACGGTGAAACCCACCAGCCATAAGGATTGCCGGCTTCGCCCGGGTGGGAGGGATTGAAGGATGCTTTGAACCCGTAGGAGTTGTACTCGGTCAACTTCGATTGATGAATGCAGTGCTGGAGCGCCGACAACACAATTTTTGGCGCGAAGGGCAGCGACGCCACAACGGCCCATGGTGCAAGGGTCCCGTCGTCGGGGCCGTACGGCACCCCGCGTGCCACGTAGTCGAAGAACCGGCGCTCGATGCCATCTATCTTGACGGTGTCCGGACCGGGGCCCTCGCTTGCGGTGATTCCCCAGCAACAAGAGGCATAGCCTTTGAAGCCGAGCGGATTATGGATCGCATACTGTTGCTGCACGTAGGTCGCACGGCGGCTGTTCTCGAAGTAGTCGATGCCTTTATCGCGCATGAAGGCGTCCTGGATACCGCGAAAGTCAATCCAGACATGCGAGAGCTGATGGATAAATAGCGGCCCACCGTAGAGATACTCCTGTCCGTAACAGCGTTCCCACCGATAGGTGGACGTCCACGCTGCGTAGCTCGCTTCGGGCAGCGGATACGTCGGCGAGCCCAGCCCCAGCACATACAACAGCAGTGCTTCGTCGTAGCCTTCCCACCGGTAGTCGAGGAAGCCGCTTTCTGGCCTCCAACCGTGCGTCACCGTCGCCCCATGGTTTTGCGCCCACTGCCAATCGGCGCGGCGATACAGCGCATCGCCAAGGTCGCGGATTTCGCGCTCGGCGGCGGTCTCGGCGTCGAAATACATCCCGGCCGTCAACCCGCCCGCCAGTAAGAAGGCACTATCCACCGTCGACAGTTCGCACTGCCAGGCGCGACGGCCGGTCTGCATGTCGAGAAAATGATAGTAGAAGCCGTGGTAGCCGGTGGCGTCGGGCTCGGGGCCTTGCCGGCTGTTCCAGAAGAATCGCAGCGTCGCGAGCGTTCGCTCCACCGCGGCGGGGCGCGAGATGAATCCGCGCTCTACGCCGATCGGATACGCCGCCAAGGCAAGGCCGGTCGCCGCGATACTCGCTGGCCAAGCCTCTGCGGTCTTGTCGATCACCAGGCCGTTGGCGGGATTCGTCTCATGTAGAAAGTATTCAAAGGTGTCACGCTGCAGCTTCTCCAGGTCGGCGTCGACGCCCGGTGTCTCGCCGGTCATGGCCGCGCGCGGCTTGCTGTCTGGTTCAATCACCGGGCACTCGCAGCGGCCGTGACGCGGCCATTCCACGCCGGGGTGACAGGCTCGGTGAGATCGTGGTCCGAGCCGCCCTCGTATTGGTGCTCGCTGAGCATCGAGTCGTTGGCAGAGCGGGCATCCGATCTTCGCGGGGAGAGTGGCGCCGCGCCTGGGGCGGTAACGCCGTTACGAATCGGAACCTGGTTCGTCCGGACGCATACCCGTAACCGTGCGAGGCGTTGTGCTCTTCTGGCCGCCCGAACCGAGCTGGGTTGACACCTCCCCGGAGAACGTTTTCGGGAAGTACGGCGGCTCGACCACCGAAATCTGCCGAAGACCGCTGGCGGACGATTCGATCAACCACCACTTCGCTCTGTTCAGAACCATTCATCGCAAAAAGTACTCTCATCACTCGTTCCCTTTGACTCCATGCTTTCGTATGACGCTTCACTCCAGGACGTTGGGACCATTGGGGCCCGAAAGTGAATCTTCTGGCCAAACACTTGCACCCATTGGACCAAGCGGCGGTGCCTCACCGCTGGCCCGTTCGTCGAGCCGCTTCGACCATCAACAGCTCGCCCACGTTGTCCGGCGTGACGAGGCCGACCAACTTCCCATCCTGGACCACCAGGACCGTGCGGCACCGGTCCCCCTCCAGGCGGGCGAGCACCCCTTCCAGAGGATCGGATGTGCCGGCGATGCAGAAGTCGGCGCGCATCCAGTCGGAGACCAAGGCCGTCCCGCCCTGCTTGGCGAAGCCGCGCAACAGGTCGTCCCGAACCAGGACACCGACCGGGCGATCCCCGTCAACGATCGGAAAATCCTGCTGAAACCCCGCCAGCACCAACTCGATGGCGCGGTCCAGCCGGTCCCCGGGGGCCAGCGCGCTGAAGTTCGTAACCATCGCGCGTTGGACGCTGACCCCATCAAGCAGGGCCCTCGCCTGCTCCAGCGAGCCTTCCTGCGTGGCGCCAAGCCACACGAACAGCGCGATGAAGATCAGCATCGGATTCGAGAAGAGGCCGACCAGACCAAACCCGATCGCCAGGAACCGGCCGAGGCCCGCCGCCGCGGCCGTCGCCCGTGCCCGCCCCATCCGCGCCGCCAGCACGGCCCGCAGCACGCGACCACCGTCCATCGGGAACGCCGGAACCAGGTTGAACAGCGCCAGGGACACGTTGACCCACATCAGCTTGGTCAGAATCGACCCGTCAACGACCCGCATCTCGCTGACGTCGAGCGGGCCCCGAAGCAAGAGCAGGGTCACGAAAAATAACAACGCGAGGGCGATGTTCACCGCGGGACCCGCCAGGGCCACCAGAAGCTCCTGCGACGGCTTCTCCGGCATTCGCTCCAGCCTGGCCACCCCGCCGATGGGCAGCAACGTGATGTCCCGCGTTCGGATCCCGAACCTTCTGGCCATCAGCGCGTGACCCAGCTCGTGCAGAACGACGATGCCGAAGACGGCGAGAATGAACACCAGGCCTTCCAGTGCCGCGCGAATGCCATGCCCGTGCATCAGGTGGCTCAGCGTCAACCACGCCAGCAACATTCCGAACGTGGCGTGAACCCGGATCTCGATCCCCGCGATCCTCCCGATTTTCCAGCCCCAGCGATCGGTGGCCGGGGGTTCGGTTCTTGCTCCCGATCCCTCGTCGCCGCGCACACGGCCTTGCCAGGGAACGGCCGTTGTTTCGCCCACAGAAGCCATCTGTCTCCTTTCGAGTTTCGGATCTGGACCCTGCAACCCGGGATCCAGGCCGCCCAAGGCGTGCGCCACCCGCTGCAAAACCGAGAGGAGGGCGAACGATGTGGCTCACTCGACCCGAACATGACTGCCGGAGTCACACGGCCGTCGACATTCGCGCGCAAACACTGCATCGGCTGAAAGGCAGAACGAAACCCTTGCGTGAGCGCCCCGGAGGTTTCTCGGGGGACGACGTAGGCTCACCCTGCCAAGGAACTCCAAGGAAAGTGAACCGGCCCTGCGGGCTCGGTTGCGGCAAGGCGCAACTGATCGGCCCGGCCCGTCAATTGTCTCGGGCGCCCTCGCGAATCCAGCTTGCGATTGTCTGGATTTCCGCCGGTGCGAGCGCAGGAAACTGCGGCGGCGGCATCCGCGGGTAGTGATTGGACTGACACAGTTCTTCGCGCGTCGACCTGATTTTCATGACGACGAAACTCCCCTCTGGATCGCCAGGTATGACGATGGTCCTCTGCAGGAACGCCTCGGGCGGATCGACGCAGAAGTCGGTTCCTGGTCCGTTTACCCACCTCTGATAGGTGTAGGCGGTGGTCGAGAAGTTGCTCCAGTGGTTCTGCAGCGTGGGTGTGTCGTGGCACCCCGCGATCGCACATGACCGCGCCACGATCGGAAACACTTCCTTCGCAAAGCTGATCCCGAAAGGATCTGAACCGGCGTCTTCGGCGGTGGCACCATCGGACCGGGATGTCGTTGCCCCGCTGCCCGAGCACCCAAACAGCACGACCCACCCGATCACTGCCCTCCGATGGCTCCTCATGAGGCGACACATCCTGCATCACAGTATACGTCTCGAACAACACCGCGCAGATCCTTGGCGGGCTTGCATGCGGGGTACGCGGCTCAGGCGTTCAACCGGCAATCCCCGCCGCGTTGGTCGGCCCTGGTCGTGCCCGAGGGGGCGACCCTCCTCGAAGGCCTTGAGGTTTGCAAGCGTGGTGTCGGCGATCGCGGCCCGTCGAATTAGCGCACGTCGAGCATGGTCATCATGCCCGCCTCCGCGTGTTCGAGGATGTGGCAATGCATCATCCACTCGCCTTCGTCGAGCGGAACGACTCCGATGTCCACGATCTCCTGGCCGTGAACGAGGACGGTATCCCGGAAAAACGGTTCGTCGACGGCCGCGCCGTTTCGGGCGAGCAAACGGAAGAACATGCCGTGCAGGTGAATAGGGTGAAGGCGGGCCGATTGATTCACGAAGCGGAGCCGGCTCCACCGCGCGCGGGCGAGCGGTACGTGCGCATGGTCGGGAAAGGCGTGGCCGTTGATGGTCCACTCGATACCGAAGGATCCGCCGCGGCGTGCGTTCAATAGGAAGTCGGTCGCCACCGGGGCGCCGAGGCCGTCCTGATACCGCGGCACTTTCGCGTGCGCGGGCGACGGGAACGTTGGCGTGACGGCAGGCTCGCCGTCAGCCCGAATCGTGGCCAGCGGGTTGGGGGACGAGGGCCAGAATCGATCGGTAACCGGGACATCGATCGCGACGGCGGAAGGAAGCGCTATGTCGAGGTCGACCCGGTTACCGGGTGCAATCTCGAAGCGCTCCAATGCAAAGGCCTCGCGCGCGTAGAGCCCGTCGATCGCGATCACCTTGGGATGCAGCGACCCGAAGTCGGGGACAAACACGCGACCGTTCGCCGCGTTCAGGAGACGCAGACGAATTCGTTCTCCGGGTTTCACCTGAAGCACGGTGTTCGTCCGGCCACTGACGGTTATGACGTTGCCCCACCGACCGTCGTGCGCGAGATCGTGCATGGTATTGAACCTGGGGTCCACCTGCCGGCCCGGCGTGAGAAGCCAGTCATCCAGGATCCAGACAACATCCTTCTGGTAGGCCGGCGGGGTCGCGTCCTGCACCACCAGCACACCGTACAGCCCGCGCTCGACTTGCTCGCTTGAGCGATGGTGCGGGTGATACCAGAAGGTCCCCGCATCCTTCGGCGTGAACTCGTACACGAAGCTCCCACCAGGTTCGATGGCCGGGCGCTTGGCGGTCGGAACCCCGTCCATGTCGTTCGGGACGCGAACGCCATGCCAGTGGATCGTCGTCGCTTGGGGGAGGCGATTCGTGAACCGCACGCGCACGGTCTCGCCCAGGCGAACGCGAAGCTCGGGACCCGGGACATGGCCGTTGTACGCCCACACCTGCGTGTCGGCACCGTCCGCCAGCCGAACCTGCGATGGCGCCGCTACGATCTCGAAGGCGCGAACGCTGCCGCCGGACCGGGTATTCGCCGGGTAGGATCCGTTGAACTCCCGAAGGAGAAGGTCGTTGATCGTCTCGGTGCGCTTGCGCTGCACGATCCACGCGATCGCGCTACCGATCGTGAGCACCACCAGCAGAGAAACGACGAGGGCCCGCCGAGAGCGTCGGCGATCGGTCTTTCGGATCGTACCGTGTCTCGTTCGCGTCAACGGTGAATGACTCATCCACCCGATTTCGCGGAAATGCTGTCGTCGTCCTGGCCCGCGGGAGGACGCGCGACATCGATCCCGTCGCGGCGCAGGTCACTTTCTGCGGCCGTCGACGCCAGCGTTCCGGGCGCATTTTCGTACCAGCCTGGATCCGTGTAGCTCTGCAAGGCATCCCGCACCTTCAGCACGGTGAACATGCCGCCCATCGTGATGTAGTCGTGTTTGCCCTTCGCGCCCAGCATCGGGATGCTGTTCGGTGGGACGGGCATGCCCATGTCGCCCATGTCGCCCATCCCGGTTTGACCCATGGTCATGTACCCGGGCACGACCTTGCGTACGCGTTCGTCCAGGGCTCCGGGTTTGACGCCGATCAGGTTGGGAATGCCGTGGCCCATCTGGTTCATCACGTGGTGGGTCATGTGGCAATGCATGGCCCAGTCGCCCGGGATGGTCGGCACCAGCTCGATGGTGCGCGTCTGTCCCGTCGCCACCAAGACGGTGGTTTCGGGCCACTGCGCCGCCTCGGGGATCTCGCCGCCGTCGGTATCGGTGATCTTGAAATACAGGCCATGGATATGGATGGGGTGATGGTCCATGGCCGAGAGATTTGCCAACCGGATGCGCACGCGCTGGCCAGTCTTCACGACCAACGGCGCCGTGCCTGGGAAAACCTTCGCGTTCATGGTCAGCGTGTTGAAGTCGGTCATTTCGTTCGGGTCGGGTCGCCGCGCGCCGGGGTTGATCTTCCATTCATGAAGCATGATGGCGAAATCTCGATCGACTCTGCGGCGGGGCTTGCGCGGATGAATGACGATCATCCCGGTCATTCCAAGGGCCATCTGGGTCATCTCGTCGTGGTGAGCGTGGTACATGAGCGTCCCGTGCTGGTCGAGCGGGAACTCGTAGAGATAGGTCTCGCCCGGGAGGATGGCCTTCTGGTTCAGCCCACCTACCCCGTCCATCCCGTTCGGCAGTATCACCCCGTGCCAGTGGACGCTGGTGGGCGCCGGCAGCCGGTTGGTGACGTAGATTCGCACCCGATCGCCCTCGACGGCCTCGATGAGCGGTCCATGCACGCGGCCGTTATAACCCCAGCAACGGGCGCGCAGGCCGGGCGCGAACTCGTGGTCGACCTCTTCGGCCACCATGTGAAAGACCTTCGCGCCGTCGACGATCTTCCAGGGAAGTTTCGACCCGTTGGGCACGACGACCGGATCGTAGTCGCGTCCGGGTCGCCCAGGGGGAAACGCGCGCACCGCCGCGTTTCGTTTTCCGGCCGCGTGGGCGGCACCAGCCGCGGCCAGGACCGTTCCCGCGGCACCGCCAGCAAACAGCAGCGAACGCCGGCTGATCGAATCTTTGTCCTTAGGGTCCATGTTGATGTGTCCCTTCCGAAGGTGACGGCCGTGATGGTTGGATGGCTGCGGGCGACGACGAGGCGGCTATCGACGTCGGCAGCCCACCTCCCACGGCGTGCGCAAGCTCGGCGCGCGCGTTCCAGTAGTCGCGAAGCGCCTCCAGATATCCGCGCCGTGTCTCGACCTCGGCCTGTTTCAGCGCGAGAAGCTGATACAGGCTGACGAACATGCCGTTGTAGTGAAGCAGCGCTTGGTCGACCACGGTCTTCCTGAGCGGGAGGAGCACGTCACGATAGTGGGCAACGG
>JANOJB010000128.1:0-7281 GCA_031407985.1 Pseudomonadota bacterium
CACCAGCGGGCGCACGTCGTCCTTCCACGTCGGACTGACGGGCACGATCGGCCCGCACGCGCCAACGCCCAGGGCCATCGACACGAAAAGCATCCCGGTCAGCAGCGATGTGTTCGTCATGGGTGTCACAGGTAGTAGTGAAGCATCAACATCGCCAGCGAGCTAGGCGTCCCGTCTGCCACCGTCTGATACCGGCCGAGAGCCAGTATTTCGCAGTGTGCCCACGGAAACAGGTTGATCTGCAAGTTGTACGCATTCCTGCCCAGGCTGGCCACCCGCAGATCGCCTTGATACCGCTCGGCCGCCACACCCGCCATCACGCCCTTGGTGGGGAAAAACGTCAAGCCGAAGTATCCGACCATCTCGTTGTACGCGCCGCTGCTGACGACGTCATGGCGTTGCAGATCCAGTTCGCCCATGACCAGCAATTTGGCGCCGTCGATCCAGACCTTGCCTAGCGCGCCACCCTGCATCACCCGCTGCTCGGCGTTGATAGAGACGCGGGACTGAACCCCCACGGCCGCCATGGACGCGAATCGCTTCTCAGCGTAGACCGCCGCGCCCGAGCCACGCAGACCCGCGGTTTGCAGCGGAATCGGAAACCCGGCGGGAGGCGGAGTGAATCCCGTCGCATGAATTTCCCAGTCTTCGGCCAGATAACCGCCGGACAGGTTGTACGTCTCCTCGTACATGCCAAAGCCGGTGTACCGACGCACGTAGTAGATGTGCTCGGCCAGGCGCAGACCGTAGGGCGCGAAGAATCGGCCCGCGCGAACGTAGGCCCCGGTGGCGCTGGGCTTCCACATCAGGAAGTGTTCGCGCGAAATCATCGCCTCGAGGTGGCTGACCGCGCCGGTTTCCGGTGGCCGGGTGGCGCCCCGTGCGCCAGCCACCGCGTACAGGGAGATCCCGCTATCCCCAAAGGCACCACGCACGTAAACATCCGCCTGCATCGGGAACGCCGCGCCCTCGGGCGAGGCGGTTCCGCCCGTGTCATTGCGCAGGAAGGCGAAGCGAACATCGCCTCCCAAGGCCAGCCAACTGGGTGTCGTCACCGCGCCGTGCAGAAACCCGCCGTCACCGCCACGGCTGATGGTGTCGGCCGATTCGTCGCGTCCCCACGACGTCAGCAGGCCGAATCCCGCGGGGGCGTAGTGGCATTGCGCGCACCTTTGCGTGCCCGAGCTGAACTGAAACTGCGTGTAGGCCTCCGCCGGACGCGACGACAGCAGGACGGCCACGAACGCAAAGCCACCAAAAATCGAAAGCGCCCACGCGCGCATCAATTCGCCGCCCCAGCAACGGGACTGACAACCAGAGGAGCGACCACGGGGGTCGTTCCGGGTCCATCATAGGGCGCGCCGGCCGTGATCCAGGCCGAGATCAAATCGATGTCATCGTTCGGCAAGGCGAAGTCCGGGGGCATGCGGCGAGATCCCTGGCCCTTGATCAACGTGACCAGCGCCGACTCCGCGGGGCGCCCAGGCAGCACGAAGAACCGTCCGACCAGCTGTTCGTACCCGTCCCGAATTTCGTCCAGCTCAACACCCGATCGCTGCGACAGATTCGAATGGCAGTTGGCTGTCGCGCAGTTCGGCTGAACGATAGCGGTGGAAATATACGACCACTTGGCTGGTCGGGTGTCCGTCGGATCCCCGCAGCCGGCCACGAGGCAGGCCAGAACCAGCAGGAGGGGGCCGCCCCTGCGCGTCGTTCTGTTCATCGGGTCGGGATTATCACCAAACTTCAGAATCTCTCAACTACTAGATTCGAAATCCAGACCGTCGCCCCGTCGACAGTGGACCCGATGCCCCCAGGTTCGACCTCGACCTCAACGACCAGCGGGCCACCCGTGTGTTCCACGATACCGGTCATGGGAACGTTGATTTCGCCGGCGCGCGGGCCCGTTGGACCGGGATACGGAGCTGGGGAAGCGGCGGTTGGGGACAGGGGGCCTTGTCGCGGCAAAACCGGCGCGGAGACAGCACGGGCGATCACCCTGCCCCGCGCGCGCAGAACCACCGCCACCGCGCCATCGGGCAACGAGCGTCCCGTCAATGACAGCGCGGCCCGTACGCGAAGCCGACCGGCGGCGATGGGAATCACCGTCCGCGCCGATGCCATCACATCGTGCGTGGCCGCACCGGAAAGCTGAAGCCCCACGCCATCCCAGACCCCGCGCACGGGAGAATCTCCTTGCCGCGGAAGCACCCGCTCCCAGGTGCACAGGTGTTTCTGCTCGGCGTCCGGGTAGGAACACACCGTCACAGCCCAGCGATGGCTGGCGCGCAGCGATCTCCCGATACCGCCCACGACCCACCACGCGCAGAACAACCCCATGATCGAAAGTGCACCGACCACCAGCGTTCGTCGCTGGCCGGCGAAACGTCGCCGCCCCTGCTCCAGCGCCCAGCCGAACGCGAACGCGGCATGGGGAAACATCAACGGTGCAATCGCCAGGTGGTAGCGCACCTCGGAAAAAAAGAGCGTGTAGATCGCCGCCAGCGCCAGTGGAAAACCCAACACGACCAGCGGCGTCCACTGGCGGCGCAAGGTGCAGATCCCCACGCCCACCGCGAAAAAGGCGCACAACGTCCACCAGAAACCGTCGACCAGGCGTTCGATGGCCGACCGATGCGCGTCGAAGAACTGCCGCTGCGAATCGTCCAGCACCCCTTGTCTGAACACCGGCCAGTAAAGGAGATTGCGTTCGTGGCCCAGCAGCCTGTCGGCCTTCGCGGCTAGAAGTCCCATCGCGTACCACGGTTCGAACCTGGTCCAACCCCTGCTGACCGCGTACGCCGCGCGATCTGAATCGCGGTGGCGCGGCGTGGATTCAAGGGCCTGGTATCCGGTTCCCTTCACGAACATCAGGTTCAGCGACCGGCTGTACGTCCCCTCGCTGTTGGGATTGGCGCCCACCAACGCGGTATTGCCCCCGTGGCTATCGGTCAGAAACAGCTCGCCGTAGACGCGGTGGTTGCGGATGCCCCACGGCAGAAGGACGACGAACGCGATGACCACCGAAAAAGCCGTACGGCTTACGGCGGCCGCCGGTCGAACGGCCGTGGCCAACCAGTACAACACCGACACCGCCGCCAGCGGGATCGCCACCGCGCGCACCCATGCCGCCAGACCCAGGACCAGGCCCATCAAACCCGCCGCCAGCCACGGACGACGGGGTGCGATGCGCACCAGAAGAAATACTCCCAGCGCGACCAACGCCGCGGCCGGAACGTCGGTGCCAGTCACTGATGTCGCCGCGATTCCCGCCGGCCACAACGCCGCCAGCGCGGCCGCCACGATTCCGGCACGGCGCCCGAACAAACTGTCCGCGATCCCACCTATGGAAAACACCACGACCGTTCCGGCGACGACGCCGATCAGTTTCGCCGCCAGCAGTCCGCCTCCCAATGCCTCGACCCCCGCCAACAGAAAGACGTAGCCGGGCATGTAGATGAACTCGGGGTCGAAGTGCCCCTGGTCCAGCAGAAACGCCGCCGACTCGCGGTACATCGCGAAATCCCCCACGGGCCGTGACGGCACCAGCAGCACCCACCAAAACCGCAACCAGAACCCGAGCAGGATCATCCAGACGTGGGGGCTGCGCGCCAACTCGTCGCACCACTTCAGCCAGCCCCGCGCACCAGAATTTCGGCTAGCGGCTGTCCCCGACATGGGCAAGCCTCCACTGTCCAAAACGCTGGCTGTCGGCGGGCCAGTCGGGGGTGTGTTGTTGGCCCCAGGATTGGTCGTGAACGGCGAACCACGACGCGCCCGTCGCAAGGCGCGATTCCGCCAGCGTCGGGCCCGGTGTCCGTGTCTGTGAAAGCGTGGCGGTCCGTGTCGCCGGGACGCGGGCGGCGTGGGCGATCACGATGTCCGCGAAGCCCCACGTGTCGATAAAGACGCCCTCCTGCTGATCGCGATGTCGAACCAGATGCTTCGCAACCGCTCGGTCCTCGGCATCGAGGCGCGTCAACGGCCCCACGGATTCGGCGCCGATCCAGATCCGTCCCGAACGGGCAAACGCCAGAAGCGACGCCACGACCGTGAACGCCACCGTGCCACCCAGCACCAGGGGAAGAGGCCGCAGGCGCGGCCAGCGTTCCCCGACGGACAACAGCGCGGACGCCGTCAGCGGCAACAGCACAACGCCCGGGGCGATCGCGAACCGGGGCAGCGGTTCGAAATTGCCGAACAGAAGTCCCTTGGCCAGGTAGGCCAACGGGGGTGCCAACGCCGCCGCCAACACGACGCGCGTCGCGGGAGACCACCGCCGCCAGCCCCTGGCCACGCCCCCCAGGGCCAGAACCGCCGCCGGCGTCATGACCGCGACGAACGACACCACCCAAATCCCCACCTGACGCGCGCGCGCCAGCCCGTTGCCCAGACGCGCGGTCGCTTGCTCGGCCATCGCGGCGTGATCGCGCGTGATGTGGCGCGCGAAGAAGAACGGATCGCCGGTTGTTGCCCATGTCCACGCCAGGTACGCCGATGGGAGAATCGCGGAGACGCCCAGGAACAGACCCACATCGACGATCGCGCGACGATCGCGCCGACCGAAAGCCAGGGCGGCCGCGGCAGCGACTGGCAACGCCACCCAGGTGTCATAGCGGGTGACCGCCGCCAGCGACGCGAACAACCCCGCGGCGACGAAATCCCGACGTCGCCGATCCGTCAGCGCCGCGTGCAAACGTTCGAACGCCGCCAGCAACAGCAACAAATACAGAGCTTCGCTGGCCGCCGTTGTGGACACCTGGATATGCAGCGGCGACAGTGCCAGGGCCAGTCCCGCGACAATCATTGCCGGTCCGGCGCCAACCATGCGCCGCCCCAGCGCGAAAAAAGGCAGGAACACCGCCATTCCCGCGATCAATGACGGCACCCGCGACGATCGCCGCGCATCGGGATCGATGGCCAGAAACGGTCGCATTATTTCGATCGGCAACGGTCCGAACTGGCAGAAGCTGCGCGGATCCGTCGTGGCGGCCGGATCCGCGTTCATGCGTTCAGCCAGCAGTGCCCGCATCGGCGCATCGGCGTGTTTGTTCTCGGCGAAAGGAAACAGCGCCAGGCGCACCGCCAGGGCGACCAAGACCACCACACGCCAAGAGGCCGGCTGGTTGATCTGTCCCGCAACCCCGCCTGGATTTTTCGACGGTGACGGCGGTGGCCCGTCGGGGGCATCACGTCCCTTTGTTTCCGTCACCATGCGGTCGGCATCATACAAACAGAACCCGCGGGATCGTGATACTAGTGACGACCATGATCCTGGGATTCGCCCGCGAGAATCGCCCGTGAAAGCGCCCGCCGCTTTTGGCGTTTTGCCGGCGCGGGCGCGCGTCGGTGCCGTCATGGCGCTGCTGCTGCCGCGGGGACGCACGTCGCTGCGCGCGGCCTTCGCGGCCGACCGATTCTTGCTGCGGACCACGGCGGCGTTGTTGCTGGCGGCCTGGTTCCCGCTGTTGTTGACCCCGTTCCTGCCGTTTTCGGATCTGGGAATCAACACGGCATCCGCGGATCTGATCTGGGATACCGCGGCCGGACGCCTGCCCGCGGCGACGTTCTACAAGGTCCAGTGGAGCCCCCTGCCCTACTGGACGACCTATGGTCTTTGTAGCGTTCTGGGAAAACTGTTTGGGCCCCTGATTGCCGCCAAGCTGTTCACGGCGTTCATACTGGCCCTGGTCCCGTTGGGGACCATGCGCCTTCTGCTGGCGTTCGGCCGGGATCCACGCCTGGGGCTGTGGGCGTTCGCGCTGTCCTGGGAACACAATCTGTACGCGGGCTGGCTGGGAATGCTGCTGGGGATTGGGCTGGTGTCGTTCGTGCTTGCCTGGATGGTCGAGGCGGAGACCATCGGCGACGGATTCCGCATCGCCCCCTATGCGGCACTGATTGGACTGACCCACGTCCAGGCAACTTGGCTTTTTGCTGTCGGCGGTGGCGCCATCACGTTCACCACCGGACCGGTTCGCCGGCGCGTCGCGATCCATGCCGCCGCGTTCGCGGGAACGGCAGCCGTCGTGATCCCCTGGCTGGCCGGGCAGATCCGGCCGCGTGGGGGCGCCCTGTCGGAGATGCCCCCGTTCTCTTTCGAATGGCACGCCCCCGCGTACAAATTGTCCCAGTTCTTCGCGTACACACTGGACAATTTCTCGCGTCGGGACGGGGAGCGGGCCGCCGCCATCACGTTCGTGGTGCTGGTGGTCGGTCCCCTGTTGTTGGGCCTTCTACCGGCAAGGGGCGTGCGCGACCGGCGATCACCCGCCGTGCTGGTCGCCGTGGCGGGCGGATTGTACGCGCTGCTACCGTGGGCCATCAGCGGCCCCATCAGCCACTGGTACACATACCCGCGTTATTCGACTGTGATTCTGCTGTGGCTGCTGCTGATCCCCACCGCCCGATTGCGCGGCTGGGCCACGTGGGCCCTGGCGCCGGGAATCCTGGCGGCGCTTGTCATGGACGTGAAGGCCGCGGAACAATTCGCGTCGTTCGGCGCCCGCACCCGACCCTTTCTAGAAGTGATCGCGAAGGTTCCCCCCAAGGCGTCCGTGATGGCCATCGTCCTTGACGACGACGATCCCGATCCCGATCTCAAGCTGCCTCCGTATCACCAGTTCTACGCGTACATAACGGCGTTCGGACACGGCTACTCACCCCACCTGTGGGCCAACAGCTCGATTCCGCTGGCCTACGGCGAAGGCGCCAACCTGCCCGCGCCATCCTGGGGCGGGGCTTTTTCGATGGACGACCACGGCAAACACTACGACTACATCCTGGTCCAGGGGATCCATCACGCCGATCCGGTGGCGACCGCTGTTGGATCCGACGGATTGCGCCCGCGGCTGATCATCGAAATCGATCGATGGCGCCTGTACGCGGTCCGCTGATCTAGACCACCCGCGCCAACGCCGCCCTGACCCGAAGTAGCGCGGCATCAATGTCCGCCAGCGACACCGCACCGACGGAAATCCGAAACCAGCCGCTGTCCTCCTTCAGACCGAACGCCTGAAAAGGAACCACCGCGAACCCCGCCTCGTCCAGCAGGAGCTTGCGAATCTGTTCGTTCGTCCGTCCCGGCATCACGAAGCGCAGCGACAAGTAAATCGCTCCCTGCGGAGGGATGACCTCGACCGGCAACCCGGCGGCGCGCATCTGCTGAAACCCGCGCGCCAGGCGTTCCAGCCGCTCGCTGACACGCGATCGCATTTCCGTCAGGTAGGTGGCCACCGCTTCGTCATCGTCGAGGAGCGCGGCCATCGCCACCTGTTCGGG
>JANOJB010000151.1:0-10479 GCA_031407985.1 Pseudomonadota bacterium
CTCGACCCGCGAGGATGGCGGAACTGGTAGACGCACTAGCTTGAGGTGCTAGCGGTTAACAGCCATCGGGGTTCAAGTCCCCGTCCTCGCACTCAGAAACCCTTGGTATCCCCAAGGGTTTTTGTTTTTGTGGGTCCTGGCTTTGGACCCCATTTCTGCCCCCGATAACTCGTGACGCAGTGAGAGTTATCGGGATTGGCCAGCGTCGAGCAATCGACCGTGTGATCGACGGCTGTCAGCTTGTTCGGCGGCGCCGCGATCCAGGTAGTACCGGCTCGTGGTTCTGAAACTCTCGTGCCCGAGAGCATCCGCCACCGATTGTTTGCTGGCACCACCGAGGGTCCTCAACGTGACGTTCAGACCCCGAAGTGAGTGCGAGACAACTTCGGGAACGCCAGCGGTCTTGCAGAGCGATCGGACGCGGCGAAGAAGGGCATCCGTACGCGCTTTGGCGGCATTCTGATGGGAGCGGTTTCGCTCCGGGGTGAACTCGAACAGCAGATCCCCCGCTCGCTTGTCCTTCGCAGCGGCCACCAGCACGGCCCGGAAAGCTGGTTCAACTTCGATCGTGCGGCTCGACTTGCGTGTCTTCCCGCGCTCGATCCAAATCAGCGCTCGGTTGTCGTCACAGTCACGGGTCTTCAGCCCCATCACCTCACCCGGCCGCAGCCCAGTGACCGCCATCGTGGCGGCGGCAACCGCCAGTGGATCACCTGCATCGATCGCGATGGTGATGAATGCCCTTGCTTCGTTGACTCGCAACTGAGGTTTCCCTTCGTTGCGGGCCTTGGTGACGGCAAGCCCCTTGAGTGGATCCCCTCTCAACTTGGCGAACTCCACCAGAGCGTGAAGCGCTGCGCAGATCCCGTGCTGATTGTCCCCCGATTGCAACGCCCCGTGTTCCTTCCATGCGTTCGCCCAGGGGAACGCTTCGATAGGCATCCGCTCACGGCCTTTGACGATCGCGCGCAGACGATAACGAAGCGTCGCTGTGCTGGTTGGACGCAGCTTCGTCAGGCTCGCCAGATAGGCATCGATTACTTCTTCGATCGGCCGCCCGTCCTTCACCAACTTGAATTGGGCGCGGTCGATGAACAGCCGGGGCCTCGGCTTCGGTCGCGAACGTCTCGTACGTCCGAACCCCATCAACCCCGCGGTACCAGACCCGGAAGGTCTTGTGATTCTTGTATGGCTTCGGTCCTATCCACGAATACATGGGTTCCTCCGATTTTGGAGGAAGCCCGTCAGCCTCTATTCGGGTGTCATGGCCAAAGGTACTGGCCGCAGCCTGACGCTGCTCTCTCGCGATGGCAGCGTCAAGCTGATCGCGAAGGGCTATGAGATCGGCAACCGCCATCAGAGTTCTAGTCCATCGATCTTCGGGAGTAGCTGCCACTGCCCGAGGCGAGATCTGCCCTGACCTGAGGGACGATGGGGGGCGGACAGTCCGCGGGTGCAGATTGGTTGTGCACGAATGTCGATGACTTGAACGAAAGGCAAGCCTGCATGACATCAGCCCACCGCAACGGCTATGCCACAGCCGATCTCGCCGTTTCGTGCGGTTTTCAGTTGACGCCTGCGGCAGCGCCAGCAGAGCTTGCAGGGACCCGCTCGGCGACTAAATCTCCTCCGGGTCTCGTCGTGGTTGGACACAAAGCCTCGGCCAGGGACTTCTCCTCCTCAACGCATCCTGATTCGTCGTTCCATCCTGGCGGACATTCGGGCGATGTGGGATCAACGGTACGATTGCCGGGGAGGCAGCGCCCCTTCCGTTTTTCGTCCCAAGCGGTGGATGTTTCTAGCCTGATCGTCGTCCGCGACTCGCCGTTCATCGCCGCTTCGGCCGATCGGCCGCCGCCCTCTGGGCTCGCCACTCGACGCGTCGCCGTCACGGCGTGCTCCGCCGAGAAGCGTTCGCCAGGCGTTCGTCTAGTCCGTGGTGGTCGCGGTAGGCTCCCAGAGCCCCGTCGTCGGATCGCCGGACCAGCTGCGCCCGTCGGTCGGGAACGTCTCAACGCGCGTGTGAGTGTGTCTTTGTGGACCGTGAGTCCTTTCTCAGCGAGCACCCCGATCAGTTCGCCGGTGGTGTAGCCACGGCGGGCCAACGCCTGCAGCTCCTTAGCCATCAGCGCCACCGCTGCCAGCTTGCCGACCTTCCTGCTGCTCAGGTCCGGCGGCGGGAGCGCCGCGAGTTCTGCCCTCCAACTGTCGATTTGTGAGACAAGAAATGTCATCAGGGCCGTCCTTTCTTTTGCCCTTCCCTTTTCGTCGACCCGGGCAGCGGCGTTGCCGGCGATGAATAGGAAAGAGGTCGGATGCGCCATCCGCCGTGTGGTCCTCGATGTGATCGTCACGGCGATCTCCGAACTGAACACTGGGGCGATCGTTGGGTTCCGCGTTTGGTGATCGAATCCGAATCGGAGAGGAACGCGCCTGTTGATCGACGGTCTTCGCTGATGATTCGGATCTGCCGCAAAGGCCTGAGGTGATCAGACGCAGGGCAAGATAAAGGGTTGTACCAACTAGGCCCTATGTGCCTGTTGTTGTTAGTGAAAAGGTAGGCGAGAGGGTCGGGGAAAATCCTACTCGCGACCCAAGGTCGCGTGTTCTCTCGGGATTTTCTGTACCACTCGGAGAATCCGCTGCGGCTCTCCGTCGGTGACGATCGTGGTGGCGAGCGCATGTGCTCAGAGGCGCACTGAATCAGTCTTCCAGAGCTACAGTGGCGAGGTTTCGTCAGCGTGTCTGACGAGGGTCATGGACGAAGTGGCCCGATACGTCCCTCTTGGCGGGACCGATGCGCTTGGGAAACTGTGTTCTAGGGGTGACCCCTGGCTACCTAGCGCAGTAGTCGAGCTGTTCGCGTCGAGCGCCGCGATTTGTGGCGGCATCCACGGCGCGCGAGATCGCTCGCGGTCTCACGGGGCTATTCGTGCAATCTTGTTCCCGTCGCTCTCGGTAATCCAAAGGTTACCGTCAGGTCCTGTGGCGATTCCGAAAGGTCGGCTGCTGGCCGTGGGTACTGGCCTTTCAGTCACGATCCCGGTCAAGGTGATTCGGCCCACGCTGTTGCTCCACGCTTCGGTGAACCAGAGATTGCCATCCGGTCCCACCGCGATGGCCTTGGGGTCACCGATCCCCGTCGTCACGGGGTACTCGGTGATCATCCCGGCCAAAGTCATCCGGCCGACGCTGCTGGCTGTCGAGGTGTAGTGCGTGAACCAAAGGTTGCCGTCCGGTCCGGACACGATGAAGTTGGGTCCAATTGGACCTGAAGGAACCGTGAATTCCGTGATTGCCCCGGCTGGGGTAATCCGGCCGATCTTGTTCCCGGTACTTTCCGTAAACCAAAGACTACCGTCTGGGCCTTTCGCTATGCCGTAGGGATAGCAGACGGCCGTGGGAATCGGGTATTCGGTAATCACCCCCGCCGGCGTGATGCGACCCACCTTGTTTCCGGAGTTTTCGACGAACCAAAGATTGCCGTCGGGTCCGTTCGTAATTCCCCGGGGGGAACTGGAAGCCGTCGGAATCATGAACTCGGAAATGGTCCCCGTTGGGGTGATGCGGCCGATCTTGTTGCCGCCGTTTTCCGTGAACCATAGGTTTCCGTCGGGGCCGGAGGTGATGCCCGAAGGCCCACTCGCTCCTGTAGGAACGGGATATTCGGTGACCGATCCCGCAAGAGTAATGCGCCCGATCCTGTTGCCAGCGTTCTCGGTGAACCAAAGGTTGCCATCAGGGCCCAATGCGATCTCAAGCGGGAGACTCGCGGCGGTTGGAATTGGAAATTCGACTATCACCCAGCCCGTGGTCCCCCCCTGCCCGCCCGAAGCGCCGCCCGACCCACTCCCGGTTTCAGCCCCACCGCTTTCAGGCGCATCCACGGCTCCGTCAGGGTTTCCACCCGGATCCCCCCCTCCGCGTCCGCCGAGGGATCCGGCTGAGCCTCCGCTCCCCCCAGAATTCAGGTCCATCTGCGCGTCAGCTCTAGCACCCTGAGGGCTACTGGAGCTGCATGCGGCCAAAAACGACCACCCTACTGCCGTAGCAAAAGGTCGACAGAGCCTCCGAACCTCAGCCAGGCGATGCATGTCTACCGCGATGCGTCTAAAAGTCACAGGGGCGACGAGAATACCAGATATGCAACATCAGCGTTCTGGTGCAGGATGCGATTCGTGTTCCGTAGGACCGGAGAGGGTGAGATGCATTCCAGGTGCCCGCACCTGACGACAGGTGCGCTTCTCATCGCAGCATTGATAACGAGTTGTGAGCGAGAGCCTAGTGAGGATTCGCAGGTTCGCGTCAGCACAGCTGCCCTCACCAGTGCTGAAACCATGGGCTTCGAAGTGCAGAGCGCGTGGTCCACAACGACGCCGGGCGTGACACTCTCACTTTCGTCGACTCACTCGCAAGGTTCATTTTCACTGTCGATAAAGCCGTCAAACAGTAATGGCCATACCCCCCTTGCTAGTGTTCCGCTAACAAGTCTACACGGCGTCACTTCTATCATCGCCTGGGACGTCATGTTGCCGACTCAGCAACCAATTCCCTCCTGGCAGGGTACGGCGCAGACATACCTCAATTGTCCATCTCGAAATATCTTCAACGCCTTCCTCTCCCAGGTGGAACTCACAGGAAAGCCTCTCAATGTCTGGAACACCCTAAGTTTTCCACTGACGAGCGGTCAGGTCTTGAGTCTGATGCAGGCGGGATACTCGGACTTGACCATCACCGTCGTCCTCACTGTGGCTGTCCCAACCAGTGCTGTTTGGCGCGTCGACAACCTGCGGTTCTTGCCAACAGCTGATTGCATAGGCAAGCCCAATGGCGGCCCCTGTTCCGACGGGAACGGATGCACCCTCTCGGACCGATGTGTCAATGGTACTTGTCAAGCCGGTCCTTTGCGCGTTTGCCCGCCCAGCGACCAGTGCCATAACGCCGGAGTCTGTAGTCCAGCCACGGGAGCATGCTCGAACCCGGCGAAACCGAACGCGACGGCGTGTAATGACAATAAGAGTTGCACGACCAACGATAAGTGCCAGTCCGGAACATGCACAGGCACACCCAAGGCGAATGGCACGACCTGCAACGACGGAAATGCCTGTACCCAGACGGACCAATGCCAGGCACAAGTCTGCGTCGGATTGAACCCAAAAGCCTGTTCCCCCACCGATCAGTGCCATGGTCCGGGTATTTGCAATTCCGGTACGGGCCTCTGCACGAACCCGTCATTGCCGAATGGCACCCGTTGCATCGATGGGAATGGTTGCACCCTCACGGACACTTGCCAGGCTGGCAGTTGCACCGGTACCAACGCGAAGGTCTGTGTGGCAATAGATCAGTGTCACACTGCGGGTGTCTGTCATCCGCCGACTGGGACGTGTTCGAACCCGACGAAAGCGAACGGAACTATCTGCAGTGACGGCAAGACCTGTACGACAGGGGAAACCTGCCAGCAAGGCCTGTGCACGACTGGAGCGCCTCCCATCACTTGTATGATCGAAGCGGAGTCCTTTGCTACCCAAAACGGAATGACCGTGCTCTCGACGAGTGTGCGTCCCGTCCAGGCGGGCTCCTGGATGGAGTTCGCCAATGTTGATTTCGGAGCCCCCGGAGACGTCGGAAGGTTTCAGGTGCTTCTAATAGGTGCGAAGAACGATCAGCACGTCGAGTTTCGCCTGGATTCTGCGACCGGGCCCCTTGTGGCTGACTTGCACACTCTCGCTACCGATCAGCAAGGTCCGACACCGCAGTCGGCAGCGTTCCTGATCCCAGTGTCCGGCGTCCACCGCGTGGCCATCGTGGCCGTCTCGATCAACGTAGGGGACTTCGACTGGTTCTCGCTGGAGAAGGGCGTTGGGCAAGATACCTTGTCAGTCTTCCCGCCGGGCTTTCAGCATCAGAATCCGGGGCAGGGTCTTTCTGATCTGACCACCCTTCCCGTGGATGAATCCGGTCTGGAGGAGGACGACTTACCATCGCTTGCTTGGACTCGTTTCAATGGTCCTGTCCAGATAGCGCCCGGCAAAGGTCGAATTATCGGATTCTCTTTTACTGAATCTTTGGTCGTCTTTGGTCGCGCAGAGTGGTCAGGTAGTGGGAATATCGCCATCTCGATTCTCGATGCCAATGCGAACGTGATCGCCAGCGGGGGCGCATCGTCCGTTCCAGGAGGAGGACGCGCGGAGGTCTTCTCCCTACCGCTAACGCCTCGAACTGTCGGCGTCGCCATCAGAAACCTAGGTGTTTCTACGCTGAGCGTGAAAATCATCGCGGGCGGGATTCGACCAAGCCCATGAACCGCGGAGAGTTCATGACATGTATCCCCTTGCACCGGGCCTTCGCATGAACAAAACACTTTGTGTCACCGTTGGAACAGCGGCGCTCATACTGGCGACAACGCGGAGTGGCCTGGCTGCGGTTACAACGATCGATTTTGAATCGTTTCCGAATCAACCCTTTGTCCTCGGCCCCTTGGATATTCAGTACGCCTCGCTCGGCGTTATCTTCGACTACCAACCCCCAGGTGACGTCCCGGATATTTTCTCACCGGCCGGTGCCCCTCCCATACAGCCGCACAGCGGAATGCACTTCGCAACCGGCCCGGATTTTGGGGTTGAGTTCGGCGACTCGGACTTCAGAATCAAATTTTCATCACCCCAGTCACTGGTCCAGTTGTGGGGTGGTACGACCTGTGTCGGGGCTACCGGAACGCTGGTAGCTTTTGATTCTGGAGGCAATCCTGTTGGAGCCGTCGATAGCCGTCCATTTGTGGCAGCGGGGAGCGCGTCGACATCGTTCTCTGTGACGACGGGGACGACTCCAGCGATTCGCGAGATCAGCTTCCGAGCATTCAAGACTCTCACTCCTTGCGTCGAGGCTATTGACGATCTCCATATTGAGGGAGACCCGCCACCGGCACCTGGCGGCCCACCAACCATTATCCTGCAGCAGCCTCTCGCTCAGAATGACGACTATGGGCTCAAGAGCCTCCAGGCTGTAGGCAGCGTCCAGGGCACGGATCTTTTTTCTCTGGAGGTGGTTCTGAAGGGTCTCAACGCCCCCGCGGGGCAACCTTTGCCGACGGAGTTATTCGCGGTCAACGTGGTTCATCAGACGGGAACACTTCCGTTTGATGTCTTGTTGCGGCAAATTGGAAAACTGACAATTGGGAACCATCGGGTAACAGCGACGGTCAAGGACTTTGCCGGCCGATCGGCGCAAGCGACCGTGGACTTTTCCTATTTTCCGCTGCCGCCTGATCCGAACTTGGGGCCATTCAAATTCGCAGTCCCATCAGACAATTGCCAGATGCTGTTCTACCAGAACAGCGCCTTGGCCTACTTTTCGGGCAACAACTCGACTCCAATAGCCGTTCCGACCGTGATTGCTGAGAAATGGCGCACGGTCAACAGTCCGGTGCTCGGTCCACTCCGAACTCTCGGATGCCCAGTGAGCGGCCCCGACGGTTCAGTAGCTAATTGGACCGCACAGGATTTTCAGCGCGGAAGGATCTATGCACCATCTTCTGGGAATGTCGTTTATGTGCCGGGGATCCTGACCGGAGCGATCAAGGAGGTGGCGCACTGTACGACGGCGGCTCCTTGTGCCGCGCGACTTGCGGCGGAGTTTCTCCATGTCGGCTGGCCCGTATCGGATCCGGACTGGTCCCTGGTTGCCGAAGACCCGGTATGGGTGTTCCAACGGTTTGCTCAGAACAATCTGGGACCCGCATACCACAACACCTTGGAAATTCGTGGGCGCACGCCAACCCTTTTCGTTGAACGTATTGGAGGGGATATCGACGAGACCGTCGCGGCGAAGGCTGATCCGAATCAAGTTCTTCCACCACAACCGGTCGTCGACAATCACACACCGACTTGGCCCTGGCTTCCTTTCCCGTGCGTGAAGGCTCCCACGGACAGCTGGCCCACCGTTTGTGACCTTTCGACAATGCTTCATCCTTCCCACGAGACCCCCGGGTTTGCAGGCGGTCCGGCTTGCGGCGCGCAACCCGGCTGCGGTTCGAGCATTTCATGCAGTGACTCCTTCTGTCCCACCTATGTGAGTACTGGGTGGGCCTGGAACGACGTCGGCACGGGTGCCAACTACACTGACGCGGCGTACAACGGGATCATCAGGGCTCTCGATCAAGTCGGACCTTCGCCAGGGTCCCATCTGGCGAATTCAGACAACCCCCTTGTGCACGACAATTGCAACTTCAGTTTCAACCAAGAAACAATCACCGAGGCCGCCGCGGTTGTGATCCTTCCGGTCAGTTGCACGCTCGGCTGGATCGCGTGGGCTTTCACCTGGGGAGAAACCAATCCATGCGCGGAGACATGGGCCGCGGCCTCTAGCGGGGCGTTTTGTCGGTCAGATTGGAACCTCCACACCCGACCAATGCCTGGGGCCCAGAACTGGAACTTCCTTTCGGAGGCGAATTCCACCAACAATCCGAGGAAGGATTTTGAGATAGAATTTGAGGTCAAGTGGGCGAAGGACGAGGGATATTTCACGAGTTTCAACCCGCGTCCCGGCGATCTTGTATTCGTCCATGGACGGCACATCATCGACTGCGGCCACTGCCCCTACAACGCTGAGATTCATCCACAGGACACGATGGTGGTATCACGATCGTTTGCTATTCAGCCGATTGGGGCCCCCGAGGAGTTTCGGGTATCCGAGGCATACCTTTGGGTGAACTCTTTCTTTCCTAACATCATCAACGTACCAGTCGTTGTGTACGCACCTCCCCGTCCGTCCATGCATTCGAAACTAATCGCTTCGTACGAGGAGCCGGGGTATCACGCGTCGTTCAACATGCGACCGATGCTGCAGCCGACTCTGGTACCAGGTGGCATGAAGATTGTATTTTCAACCGGTAGAAGCGAGTTTGCGCCACAGGAACCGGACAGTGTGAGCGGACAGTGGCACTATCCGAACGATGTGTTCTCACCTCGATACGTAGACTACTGGCGCTTGGCATGGAACCTTTGGTGAGCGGTCTCGGGCACGCGGATGTCCTGAATCCAGGTCCTGTCTTCTCTCGGTCAAGGTAGGCGAAGGCGCGGCTTGTCCGTCCCGCGCTTTGTCTCCCTACACCGCGTGTAGCCGCTGGAGTTGCCCCCGTCGAAACCGGACACTTCAAGCCGCTTGGTTGAGACTTCTGTACTCCGAAGGTGATTTCATTTTCAAGCCCTTGTGAGGACGGATCTGGTTGTAGTCGGCAAACCACGCGGGCAATTTCGCGATCACCTCGGCGGCGGTGTGGCGGTCGTCGAGGTAGACGTAGTCGCGCTTGAAGCCCTTTACGAAGGATTCGGCCATGCCGTTGGATTCGGGGCTGTAGGGTGGCGTCGTGCAAACGAGGAAACCCAGGTTGACGGCGAAATCGACGGTGTCGTCGGACGTGTACACCGACCCGTTGTCTGTCAGCCACTCGACGGGATGGGGTACCTGACGAGCCTCCGCCCCGAACCGCGCCTCCACCGACTGGACCATCAAGTCCCGGATCATCTCGCCGCTGATGAATCCCGGGGTAGCAACGTAGCTGATTGCCTCGCGATCGCAGCAGTCCAGGCTGAAGGCCACCCGGACCCGTTCACCATTCCAGCACTTGATCTCGAAGGCGTCAGAGCACCAGCGCAGATCGCTCTTCAGCGTGATGACTTCGCCGTCGTGAACGCGCAGCGGTCGACCGGTGCTGCGCTCAAGCAGCAGTTTGTGCTGCCGCATCACCCGATAGACACGTTTGTGATTCACCCTTGCCTGCTGCTGTTCTCGATTCAGCATCACCGTTGCCCGTCGATACCCGTAACTCGGACGTTGGCCTACCAGTCTTTCGATCCGCGCCAGGAGCTCACCATCCTTGGGGGCCGTCGTGCGCGGCGTCGCCGGGTCCGTTGCTTGGCCCCCTGATCGACCTGCGTCAGTTTGTCGGCGTCCCGACGGGCTGGTCGCAGATCGCGCGCGTCTCTCATTCAGGCCCGACCGTGCCAACCGGAGGGCCTGTGCGATTGCCTTCACCTTCCACCGCCCCTTGGCAACAACGGCAATCGCGAGATCCATTTTCGATCTTTGGCTATCTCCAGCGCTTCGAGCACGATCTCGTGCTCTTCGGTCTTCTTGCCTAGCAAGCGCTGCAGTTCCCGGATCTTCACCCGGGCCGCCTTCATCTCGGACGCGGGGACCAGAGGCTCATTGGCCTTCAAGCCCGTCAGCGCGCCCTGTTCACGCAGCTGCCGCCAGCGAAACATCACGCTGGCAGAGATGCCATGCTTCCGCGAGACCAGCGCGATGCTCTGCCCGGGCTGGTCCGCTTCGTCGAGCAACGCAATTCGCTGCTCCACCGTGTACTGACGCCGCCCCTTTCTGGACTGCGTCCCTGTCGAGGATTCCCTTTTCTCTGATGTCATGGACTCTCCGATCTTGGCGAATCGAAGTGTCCAGTTTCAAGAGGGGGCTACACCACCG